>JAZUEO010000032.1:0-3585 GCA_045640205.1 Candidatus Coprenecus sp.
ACATGGCTACGATCCGACTTCATCGCGGCCGTAAGGAGAAGTTTGAGTTACCTGACCGGGAAGAGAAGTGGGAGCCATCTGTCCTCCGGTCATTCCATAAATAGCATTGTTGATGAAAATGATGGTCAGATTCTCTCCGCGCGCCGCTGCATGTACAGTCTCCGTCATACCGATAGAAGCGAGATCACCGTCCCCCTGATAGGAAAAAACTATTCTGGAAGGGTCGGCACGCTTGATGCCGGTAGCGACTGCCGGAGCACGTCCGTGCGCTGCCTCCACCATATCGACATCGAAATAATTATAAGCGAAAACCGCGCAGCCTACAGGCGCGATACCTATTGTCCTGTCCTGGATACCGAGTTCATCAATAGCCTGTGCCACGATTCTGTGGACAAGTCCGTGAGCGCAACCCGGGCAATAATGCATCGGGGTGTCTTTAAGACACTTGGGTTTATCAAATACTACCATATTATTTTCCTCCTTCTATCGCTGCCAGCACTTCTTCGGGGGTAACTATCACACCTCCTACCCTATTGCACAATGACACGGGTCTGCAGCAGTCTATTGAAAGTCTGATGTCATCTATCATCTGCCCCATATTGAGTTCGACACTTATAAATCTGTCAACGTGGGAAGCATGCTTGCGAATAATGTCCTTCGGGAAAGGATAAAGGCTAATGGGCCTTATCAGACCTGCTTTAATACCTTTTTCCCTTGCAGCGAGGACGGCGTTACGGGACACTCGCGCGGAAATACCGAACGCGACGATGCATATTTCGGCATCATCCATCATAAACTCTTCGGCTCTCTGCTCTGACTTCTCGATTTCACGGTACTTGGCAAAGTTGTTCAAGTTCCACTGTTCAAGTTCCTCCGGTGAGAGTGACAGTGAAGTTATGAATTTGGATTTGCCTTCACCTTTGCCCCTGAGCGCCCAAGGCTTGTCATATTCCTGTTCTACAGGCGCGGGAAGTTCGACCGGCTCCATCATCTGACCGACCGTTCCATCGGCGAGTATCATCGTCTGCACCCTGTACTTATCGGCAAGGTCAAATGCAAGAACCGTAAGGTCAGCCATTTCCTGAGCAGTGGACGGTGCCAGAACTATAAGATGGTAGTCACCGTGTCCGCCTCCCTTGGTAGCCTGCCAGTAATCCGATTGGGAAGGTTGTATGCCGCCCAGTCCCGGACCACCTCGTTGAACATTGACTATGACTGCAGGCAGATTACTCCCTGCAAGGTAGGAGATTCCCTCCTGCTTGAGGGAGATTCCAGGAGAGGAAGATGAGGTCATTACGCGTTTTCCTGCGGCAGACGCTCCATAAACCATACTGATGGCAGCTATCTCGCTTTCAGCCTGAAGAAAGGTTCCGCCGGCTTTGGGAAGATTGCGTGCCATATACTCCGCAAGTTCCGTCTGCGGGGTAATAGGATAGCCGAAATAAAACCTGCATCCTGAACGGATGGCAGCTTCGGCAAGGGCTTCATTTCCCTTCATCAATTTTTTCGTTGCCATATCATTTTTCGACTTTGATAACACAATCCGGGCACATCATGGCGCAGAAGGCGCAAGCGATGCAAGGGGCATCTTCCGCTGTTGCGGCGGGATGGTAACCTTTCCGGTTAAGGGTGTCTGTATCGATGTATATCAGACCTTTGGGGCAAGCTTCTACGCAGAGTCCGCAACCCTTGCACAAATCTGAATCAAATGTAATTTTTCCCATATTACAATAAATTTCTAATGACTTTTCCACTTATGGTTTTCGGGAGAGAGTCTCTGAAAACGATTATTCTCGGATACTTGTAGGGAGCAGTATTGGTCTTCACGAACTCCTGTATCTCCTTCTTCAGTTCTTCAGTACCCTCGACTCCGGGAGTGAGGACTATGCTTGCCTTCACTACCTGACCACGCACTTCATCGGGAACCGCGGACACTCCGCATTCCACAACATACGGAAGTTTGAGTATGACATCTTCTATCTCGAATGGACCGATACGATAACCGGAAGACTTGATAACATCGTCCACACGACCTATGTAACAGTAATATCCATCCTCATCCATCCAAGCGGCATCGCCGGTATGATACCAGCCGTCATGCCACTTCGAACGTGTCTCTTCCTCGTCACCGCAATAACCCTGGAACAAACCGCATGGAACAGATTCAGATACGCGGATAACGATTTCTCCGGACTCCCCGGATGCGCACAACTGCCCGTCGCGATTCATGATATTGACTTCAAATCCGGGCACCGGCTTTCCCATCGAACCTTCCTTGTTGACCATCCCACGGAGAGTTGCAATACACAGGGCCACTTCTGTCTGACCGAATCCTTGACGGATTTTGAGGCCCGTCTCGTGTTCAAAGCGGTAATACGCCTCCGTGTTGAGTGCTTCGCCGGCCGTGGTAGCCTCCTTCAGGAAACTGAGGTCATAATCGGAGATATTCTCCGAAAGAAGCATACGGTACATTGTCGGGGGAGCACAGAATGACGTAACCTTATACTTGGACATAAGCTTGAGAACGTCGGAAGCGTGGAAACGGTCGAAATCATAAACGAGAATAGCACCCTCGCACATCCATTGCCCGTATAGTTTACCCCAAAGGGACTTGGCCCATCCTGTCTCTGAGATGGTAAAATGCAGGCCTTCCGGATCGACACCGTGCCAGTATCTCGCGGTCATATAATGACCCAGAGCATATTTATATGAATGTGTTACCAATTTGGGATATCCGGTGGTGCCTGAGGTGAATAGCATAAGCATAGTGTCATCTCCACCGGCATTGCTGATGCTGCGGGAGTAGTCCGTGCTGTACATCTTGAATTCTTTTTCAAACGAGCGCCAGCCCTCGCGATGCCCTTGCACCATAATTTTCACCTTCACACCTTCATTCTTTTCTATAGCAGCATCTACCTCTGACGATATCTCGCCATCACCGGTACAGAGTATTGCGCTTATTTTGCCGCTACGGAAACGGAAATCCAAATCATGTTCCTTAAGCTGCGTCGTAGCGGGCACAGCGACGGCTCCCATTTTGTGAAGGCCCAGAATGGCATACCAGAACTGCCAGTGGCGCTTGAGAATAAGCATCACGCGGTCACCCTTCTTTATGCCTATTGAGGTAAAATAATTGGCGCAGCGGTTGGACGCCCGCATCAACTGGCGGAAAGTGATTTTCTTCTCAGAGAAGTCATCCCCGACATAGACCATAGCTACCTTGTCGGGATAAGTCTCGGCCAGACGGTCGATAGTGTCAAAAGCGAAATTATAATTATCTATGTTCGAAAACTCTATGGATTCAGGAACACCCTGGACGCTAGTTCTGACCTTGATGAAGTCCTCGATGGCGAGAGGTTCGGTCAGTTTGTCCGGAGCCAGTGTTCCAGCCACTTCCGACTCATCATATTCAGTTTTGTCACCCGGCAGAATAACTGCACAGAAAGTACAATCCCTACCGCCTGTAGCGATCATTCCGTGCGGTGTGGAAGAGTCATAATAAATACTGTCACCCTCTTCCAAAACAGTGCAGTGATCCCCTATTTTTATTTTCAGGGAGCCGCTGACTATAAGGTCGAATTCCTG
>JAZUEO010000033.1:0-23416 GCA_045640205.1 Candidatus Coprenecus sp.
CGGATTTCAAGGAAGCAAGCTTCTCGGGTCTGTTCCTGTATCTCTTGAGGTCCTTCTTGAACTGACCGGTCGGGATAAGTGTCCACATAGCTACAGAGAAGCAATGAACTCATTCCACTTGGAAAGATCCAACGCCTCTCCCTCTCCTGTCATCGCCTCCTTCATGGCAGCAATGGTAATCTCGTTCGGCTCGTCATAAGCCACGGCCGTAAGTACTCTCTCAACATAATTATTGAGGCTCCTGTTCTCGCGGCGGGCTTTTACTCTGAGCCTTTCAATCAAATCACCATCCAGACGGAAGGCCGTCTGCTTCTTTCTTGCTACTGCTGTATTCATATCAGAACGTATAATTCAGTACAAATGTATAACACTATGTGAGTATATCCAAATACTATACAGAATTATTTCCCTTATGGCAGACATGGAAGTTTGCAGGTGAGCCGCACCGAATCGCCAAACAGACCAGTTGCCCTGATCAGCTGGCCAAGACAATCAATGACCCCTGCCCTGTAGGCTACAAGGTTCCGGTCAATGACGCAAGCGGCAACACACCGTATGCATGGCTGAAGTTCGCCTCAATGACATGGGATACAGTCAACTATGGCGCAACCCAGGATGGTCAGTGGTTCCCTGCAACTGGTACACGTGTATACGAAGGCGGCGGACTTGACTCATCAACGGAAAGAGGACATTCAAGGTGAACAAGGACAGCCGTTCTCAGGGTATGTCACTGCGCTGCGTCGCAGAGTAATCCTCAGACAGGCAAGTTCAAGCGAAGACGGCCATGCCGGAGGTCCGGCTGCCTGTACAGAGCTGGAACCCCGCCCGTCACACGAAGAATGTGCCGGAGAGGAGCAGCGCAGCAGCGCATGCAATAAGTCTGGATAATCTCATTAGGTGTATATATTCAAATAAAGTTAATCAAAACAATTCACCAATGATTTCTTAACTTTGCATATCAAAATCGGCAATCAAATGAATAGAAAATGCATTTTCCAGTTGACGGTGATTCTGGCCTGTGCCATCTTCATCAGTCCCCGTACATTCGCACAGCAGGCCAGGCCCAATCTCAAGATGGGCGTGCTAAGCGACATCCATGTATGGGACGATGAGGATGAAGAGACGTTCCGCCATGCACTGGAGTACTTCCGCGACAGCGAGGTCGATGGAGTCATCATAGCCGGCGACATGGCCGACCACGGCCTCACCTACGAGCTTCTCCGTGTGTCACGCGCATGGTACTCCGTCTTCCCCAAGGACAGGCGTCCCGACGGTGCGCATGTCGAGAAAGTGTTCGTCTACGGAAACCACGACTCGTTCGGCGACCCTCACAGTGATTGGTTCAATGCGCTTCCAAAGGAGCAGTCTAAACTTGGATACGTTCGTGAAAACTACGGTGGGAACTGGAAGAAATACTTCAAGGAGGACTTCTCCCAGATATATATGAAGGAAGTGAAGGGCTACAAGTTCGTCTGCTGCCACTGGTCATTCGAGAACCATCGCCAGGAATGCGGCGCGCCCGAATTCGTGAAGGCCCATGCCGCCGAGTTGGAAGGGGAAAAGCCTTTCTTCTACATCCAGCATGCCCATCTGGCCCATACCTGCAACGGCGACTGGACCTGGGGCGAGGATGACGGCGCCATGACCGAGACCCTCAAGGCCTTCCCGAATGCAATCGCCCTTTCCGGCCACTCACATGACCCCCTCACTGACGGACGCGACCTCTGGCAGGGCGAGTTCTCCAGCATAGGCACCGCCTCTCTGAAGTATGTCCTTCCCATAGGCGGGCGAGAGAACTCATCCTTGGACGGAGAATCCCGCGACATACCCAGCCAGATGCCTACGATAAATGGACAGTACTGCTACCACGGCATGGTCATGAGCGTATATGATGACCGCATCACCTTCGAGCGCCGCGAGTTCTACTACGACGAGTCGCTGGGCGAAGACTGGGTGATCCCCATCCCCAAGGGAGCCGACGCACCCCTATCCTTCGACAACATGGCAAAGAAGGCACCCGTTCCGCAGTTTGCCGCTAACGCTGCAGTCACCCTCAGCCCATTCTTCATGGGCGAGGACCGGTATGGAAAGGCAACAGAGCAGATAGAGATATCATTCCCCGCCGTTCTCAGCAAGGACACAGGCGTCAGGGCCTTCGACTATGAGGTGCAGATCGAGCAGCGCTACGCTGACCTGACCACCGTCACCGGCACCAAGCATGTGTATTCAGCCCACTGCTTTTACGGAGAGAGCCACGACCAGGACGACGTAAAGTGCATCTTTGCAAAAGAAGAGCTTCCAAGCATGTTCGAGTACCGCTTCGTCGTCCGTCCCTGCGAGTGCTACGGCGGCAAAGGCGAACCCATCTGCTCAGAGTGGCAGAAGCCGTTGGATCAGATGGGTCGATGAATCTGTCGCAGTGGTCACGCATGAGCTCTTCGCCGACCGCAGGGGCAAGAATCTCTGCCGAATAATTTTACTGCAACAATGCCTTCATCACGAAGCGCACTTCAAGCCATCCGGATGTTCAAGGATGAATACCTGCTGGACTTCATCAACGTTGAAGGCATCGATGAAACCTACGGCACAGTGGACGAAAGAATCGTAGAGAACCCTTGGCCGGGCCAGACTATCCTCGTCCGTCATTCTGACGGCAGAACGGAAAAACTGCAAGGCGACTTTGTGGAATTCCCTACACAGAAAAATGAAAAACTTCGAATTACCAAGTCTCTGTAATGGTTCATTTCAAGACAAACGCTTTCTCTTCAGTGACACTAGGACATCGCCCCCTTTAAGGACAGTGCTCCCGTTCGGAATGATTTTTTCGTCACCGCGCTGAATCATCACCAGAAGATTTCCATTACTTTTGATATACTCGCTCACCTTGCATTCAGCCCATTCGCTATCCTCCGGGATGGTGTGCTGCATGAGACTGTCAGTGGCCGAATCCTGATATGAGCGTGTGCATATCACGATTTCATCTCCTGCCTTGAGCATAGTATCACCTCTGGGAACAATTCGTTCATTACCGCGTACCACAAGTGCCAGAATACAATCTTGCGGAAGGTCGAGTTCCCTGACGAAACGATTATTCCAAGTACCGGACTCATTGATACCTATGACACCGAATGACATTTCAGCGTTCTCCCTGAAATCACTGAAAGTAGTCATCACATCGGCATCGCTGTCGGTCATTCCGGTCCTCTTCGCTACAGCAGGAACCAGTGAGCCCTGTAATGCGATGGACGCCAATACTATACAAAATACTATACTGAAAATGTCATTCTGAAGTTCCGCTTTCGATGTAAGTATCGTAATGGCAAACACTATGGAAGCCGCACCCCGAAGTCCGACAAAAGAGACCAGTTCCATCTGTCTGAACGGGTACTTCCTGAAAGGAGCCAACACACCGAAAACAGCCAAAGGCCTGGCGACAAGTGTCAGAAAAGCAAAAATCATAAGAGCCGGCACCAGGGAATGCAGCAGATTCGATGGTATCGCAAGCATTCCGAGAAGGTAAAAGATGACAATCTGCATCAAACTTGTTATCGCATCGAAAAAGGATACCATAGGCTTTCTTTCCGTAAATATGGTATTGCCCAACACTATACCTACTATGTATGCGCTCAGGTAACCGTTCCCGCCCACCATATCCGGCAGTGCGTATGACAAGAGTGCGATGGAGATGAATAGCAAAAGGTCAAAGCCATTGTTCCTGAAGCTGATTCGTTTCAAAAGGAACACAGCGCCTTTCGCGATTACAAGCCCCAATCCAGCACCGAAAATCATTTGCGTGAATATCTGCAATACGATATTCCCACCAGAATCATCCCCGGAGAAAAGCGACAGCATCACGGTGGTGAGCATATACGACATCGGGTCATTGGAACCGCTCTCCACCTCGACCAAGGGAGCACTGTTGTTTTTCAAACCAAGTTTACGCGTACGCAATATGGAGAACACCGTCGCAGCATCTGTGGAACTTATGACCGCACCCATCAGAAAACTTTCCAACGCAGTCCACCCGAGTGCGAAATGGCAGAACAGCCCTACAAACAGGGCAGTAAGTGCCACGCCGATTGTCGCGAGCAGTCCAGCTTCGACCACGATGGGTCTGGCAGACTTCCATCGCGTGCCGAACCCCCCATAAAACATTATGAATATGAGTGCTATAGTGCTGATATCACCGACAAGCCATCCGCTTTCTTCCGCGAACTCATCATACTGGCTTCCGCAGAAAAGTCCGAGCACAAGAAAGAACAGCAGGACCGGAATACCGACCTTGCCCGAAAACTTGTTGAGGAACACACAAGTGATGATGATGACTGCAAATATGAGCAGATACAGTGCCATATTCTTACCAATAATTTACGAGTACGTCAGTTATCTGCTCCACTCCACTCCATCCTTGGTATCTTTCACCTGAATTCCGACAGCCTTGAGACGGTCGCGGATAAGGTCGCTCGTAGTCCAGTCCTTCTTGGCCTTGGCTTCCTTTCTTATTTCAAGAATCATATCCATCAGTCCGTCCACTATCGACTCTGAACCGGACTCCGTACTTTCATCCGCCAATCCGAGAACGTCGGGAACGATTTTCCTGAGCAACTCGTCGAGAAGAGCCTTGTCGGCAGAGTGAAGTGTTATCTGGTGGTCTTTGGCCTGATTAAGCAGTCTGACTGCATCATAAATGTATGACAATGCGACCGGTGTATTCAAGTCATCGCACAGGGCATCGAAGACTCCGTCGTAATCCTTTTTCAGTTCAGCATTTACCTCTTCCCCGGAAGAGAAAGTTATGGAATCCACATCCCTGACGGCCTGAAGCAGTCTCTTGAGACCTTTCTCCGCAGCCTTGAGAGCATCATTCGAAAAATCCACAGTACTTCTGTAATGAGCCTGCAGGATGAAGAAGCGGATGGTCATCGGGGAATAAGCCTGGTCCAGATGGGGATTGGAACCGGTAAAAAACTCATTCAGGGTTATGAAATTACCGAGTGACTTGCCCATTTTCTGCCCGTTGATGGTAATCATATTATTGTGCATCCAATATCTGACACCGCCCTGTCCGCGTGAAACTGTATTCTGGGCAAGTTCACATTCGTGATGGGGGAAACAAAGATCCATCCCTCCACCGTGAATGTCAAAGACTTCTCCAAGATATTTCTCACTCATCGCAGAACATTCCAGGTGCCATCCGGGAAATCCCTCACTCCAAGGGGAAGGCCATTTCATTATATGTTCCGGAGAGGCTTTCTTCCAAAGGGCGAAATCAAAGGGGGAGCGTTTGTCGCTCTGACCGTCAAGTTCTCTGGTATTTTCTCTGGTATCATCGAGATTCCTGCCGGAGAGAAGCCCGTAGTGGAACTTCGCATCATAGGCCTGGGTATCAAAATAGACCGAACCGTTGCTGATATAGGCGAAACCCTTGTCAAGAATGGTCTGCACCAGTTGAATCTGTTCTATGATATGTCCCGAAGCACGTGGTTCGATGCTCGGAGGTGCGACATTGAGTTTACGCATAGCCTCGTGATAAGCCAGCGTGTAAGTCTGTGCCACCTCCATTGGTTCCAATGATTCCAGCCGGGCTTTTTTAGTGATTTTATCTTCACCTTCATCAGCATCATGCTCAAGGTGTCCGACATCAGTGATATTCCTGACATAACGAACCTTGTAACCGAGATATCTGAGCCATCTGACCAGGACATCATAGGTTATGCCCGGACGGGCGTGTCCCAGATGAGGTTCCCCGTACACGGTGGGTCCGCATACATACAGACCCACCATACCCGGGTTAACGCTCTTGAATAATTCCTTGTTTCTCGTCAGAGTATTGTAAATGTAATAATCCTTTGTCATCACTCGTTTGATTTGAGATACAAAGGTAGTTTTTATTACTGATTTACCATCTCTTCTTTCTCTTCATCTTCAATCACGATACTGCTGGCCAATACCTCCCAAAACGATTTATCTTCTCCTGTGTTACGGTCCGTATAACGATTATTCCGCAGACGGCCCGTCACCCTTACCAGTGTACCCTTGTGGATGTCCGAAAATCGGGGCATCCCTTTTCCTGCCCAGGCGGAGATGGCATGCCAGGTCGTTTCCTCCACGATGGAGCCCGTACGTTCCTTGTAAATCTCACTGGTAGCCATCGTGAACTTGATGACTGTCGTATCACCGAAAACCGCCACTTTGGGTTCCTGCCCCACGTGTCCCTTCAACTCAATTCTGTTTACTGTTCCGTTAGTAATGTTCATAATGCTTTGTTTTAATGTTTATCCGGCAGCAAATTTCCGTCACCCCATTCACATTTTCCGTATGTTTTCCGTTTACTTCCGACAGTACCCGTTTTTCATCGCTTCCGGTTATTTATAAATTTTTTCAGTTCTATAAAAAAAGACATTTATGCCATAGGTACCACGACTTTCACCGGTTCAACGATTAATTTTGCAGAAAACCAGCAAATAAACATCTGATGAAAACGTGTCCGGAATGCGGAAGGAATTTCAACGGAAGGGCGGACAAGAAATTCTGCAGCGATGAATGCCGTTGTTCATATAACGACAGGCTGAACAGAGACAGGAAAAAGGGAATCCGATGGATAGACAGGATTCTGATGAAAAATTATTCGATACTCAGGGAGTGCATCAAAATGGGGAAAACGGTAACGGACGTATCTTACCTGCTCCGAATGGGATTCGATTTCGAATACTTCACATCCATCCCCGGAAAATGTCCGGAAAGCGGCTCGGTATGGATTGCCTGCTACACCTGTTTCTATTCCGTAACCGAGGAAGGAGATATTCTCATACGGGACTGAGAAAAAGCACGCTCAGTCGTGATTCACCTTATGAGCATTACCGCACATCAGGGTAGCGGAAGTACAGCCGGTCACGGTAAGTTCGACATAATCCCCCACCTTGAAATCATCGGCAGGAAAAATGCAGACTTTGTTTCCGGAAGTGCGGCCATAAAGTTCCGCCTTGTTCCGCTTGGATGTCCCCTCCACGAGAATGACAAAGGACTGTCCGATGTGACGCCTGTTTCTCTCCAGTGAAATTTCATTCTGGAGTTCTATGATTTCATTTAGTCTGCGGGTTTTGACTGCAGGCGGAACATCGTCTGGAAAATGTCTGGAGGCCAACGTGCCGGGGCGTTCCGAATATTGGAACATAAAGGCACTGTCAAAGCGGACTTCTTCCATCAGGGACATAGTCATCCCGTGTTCTTCCTCCGTTTCCGAACAAAAACCGGCTATAATATCGGTAGTAATGGTGGCTTCAGGCAATATTTCCCTGATTTTATGTATTCTGTCCATATACCTCTCCCTGTCATATTTCCTGTTCATCTTGGAAAGCATTCTGTCGCTTCCGGACTGTACAGGAAGATGAATATGCTTGCAGATGTTGGGGAATGAGGCCATTACCGATATCACTTCATCACTCATATCCTTGGGATGGGAGGTTGAGAAACGTACCCTGAGGTCCGGAGCGATTTGTGCCGTCATTTTCAAAAGGTCAGCAAAGGTCAGATTTCCGTCAGAACTCTTCCACAAATAGGAATCGACATTCTGCCCCAGAAGATTTACCTCCCTGAAACCTTTCAGATAGAGCTTCTTCGCTTCTTCGATGATAGTATAAGGGTCACGGCTTCTTTCCCTCCCTCTAACATAGGGAACTATGCAGTAAGTGCACATATTGTCGCATCCCCGCATAATGGATATGAAGGCTGTAATTCCGTCACAGATGCTTTTCTCCGGGATTATGTCGGCATAAGTCTCCTCTTTCGAGAGCAGAATGTCCACCTGCGATGAATGAGCGGAATCAATCATCCCAAGCATCTGTGGAAGACGGCGGTAAGAATCAGGGCCCGCCACCAAATCCACTGCGGGGTGTTCGAGAAGTTTTTCCTTGAGATGAGCAGCCATACAGCCAAGAACTCCTACCGTGACAGGTCTTCTTTTCTTTTCCTGAAGAAAACGGTCAAGGCGTCCGAATACTCTCTGTTCGGCATTCTCCCGGATGGAGCAGGTGTTCACCAGTATGATGCCGGCATCTTCTATGGACGCACTGTTTTCATACCCGGCCCCGGACAATATGGACATTACCAATTCGCTGTCATATACGTTCATCTGACATCCATACGTTTCGATAAACACTCTGCTGTTCATAAATACATCTTGTTTGGAAGCACAAATATAGAAAGGTTTTCTTCTTTTTCCTCTATAAAGGCGGAGTAGTGCATTTGATTAATCGGCGTAATATGTCTATCTTTGACTGATATGTTCAAAAAGATAAGCATACTCTATCTGCTGCTTTGTGCAGCCATTCCTCTGTCAGCACAGAACTGTCTGGACAGGGAGAAGTTCAACAATCCCGATACAAGTTACGGACTGGATATCTGGTGGCACTGGCCCAACGGCAACATAAGCCGCGAAGCCATCAGGAAAGACTTGTGCAGCATGCACTCGAACGGGATCAAGCGAGCCACGATTCTGAATGCCGATGGTACCGGACAATATGTCCCACGCGTGAATTTCGCTTCTGCAGAGTGGTTGGAGATGTTCCGTTATGCCCTCGATATCGCCGATAGTCTGGGAATGACCATAGGCGTGCACAACTGCGATGGCTGGAGCGAGAGCGGAGGCCCGTGGATTCCGGTGGAGAAATCCATGAAGACATATACTTGGAGCGACACTCCCGCCAATGGAGGTCACCTGGACATTGTACTCCCGCAGCCACCTTCGAAACTGGATTACTATCGCGATTACAAGGTGGTCGCATTCCACGATACCGGTTCCACAGGGCCGGACTTTCTGAATTTCAGGGAACTTTTCGCGCTTAAGTCAAATACCGGTATCAGGGATATCGAGCCACGCTTTGCTCAAGCTGCGGTTCCCGTGAAAAGCGACTCTGTCGTGGATATCACTGACTATATGCAGCCGGACGGGCGTCTGGTCTGGATGGCACCCAAGGGGAAGTGGAGGATTATCCGGATGGGCTATACGACTACGGCTGAGGTCAATAAGCCGGCAACCCCGGAAGGAACGGGACTGGAATGCGACAAGATGGATGCTTCCGCAGTGGAACTTCATTTCAGGAATTTCCCCACCTGGCTTGTGCAGGCTGCCGGTCCCCACGTCGGGAAGGCTTTCGAGTTCCTGCTGATAGACAGCTGGGAATGCAAGTACACTAACTGGACCGAAGGTTTCCAGAACGAATTCGAAGCATTGAACGGGTATTCTCTGGATGAATGGATTCCCGCAATGTGCGGTTTTATCGTGGAAAGCCGGGAACGTACCGCCGCCTTCCTCCACGATTATCAGAAGACAATAGCGACGCTGATAGACAGGAACTATTATCAGAAATTCGCGGAACTTACGCATGCAGCCGGTTTGAATCTGCATGCGGAGCCCATCTACGGTAATTCTCTTGAGTATCCGCCGGCATTTTGCCTGAAGGGGAATGGACATTGTGACCTGCCCATGACTGAGTTCTGGGCTTATCCCGGAGCTGACGGAAAGCCGGATTTCGACTGGGAGGAATTCCTGTTCGACGAGTTTGCCATAGACGCCGCTCTGGTCTGCGGGAAAGACATCATAGCTGCGGAGGCATACACTGCCGACGGACATTTCTGCGATGCGCCCCAACTCCTCCGTCCTTTTGGAGATGCCGCTTTCTGCGCAGGAATCAACCAGCTCATTCTTCATTCTTACGTCATGCAGCCTTTCGACAGGGAACCGGTTCTGATGCTGATGGACTATTTCGGTGGCCATTTCAACCGTAACAACCCCTGGTGGACAATGGCCGCGAAGTGGTCACTGTACCAAAGGCGCATTCAGTATGTGACACAGCAAGGAAGACCTGTGGTGGACGCCCTATACTATATCGGAGACCAGTTCACCCGGAATTTCCCCCTGCAGCTGACCCATCACGACATTCCTTTCGGATACCGCGCCTGCAGTTGCGATTACTCTTATCTTGACAGACTGATGGCCGATGGGTTCGACCGTCTTATCATTCCTGAAGGCGTCATGCTGGAGCAGCGGACCAAGAACAAACTTGCTGAACTTGCGGATGCCGGAGTGAAAATTTACTATGCAAGGAATGGAGAACCCGTACCATTCGGCATTGCTCCAGACTTCGCAGTCGGGAATGGTGCACGCAATTTCCGTTTCCTGCACAAGCATTTCGATGGCCAGGAAGCGTATCTGCTGTTCAATCAGTTTGATGAAGCTTTCAGTGGAGAAGTGGTTTTCAGAACATCGGGAATGGTTCCGGAACTGTGGGACCCTGAAACGGGGAAAGTCTTCGCACCTGCCGCGTGGAAGGACCTTGGCGACGGCCGTACTGCCGTAGATGTTGAGTTCAAGGCTCTGCAAACTATGTTTGTCATATTCGGAGCAGGGTCGTCAGCCCACAAATTCCCGAAAAAGAAGGATACCATTGTAATAGATGATTATACGGCGGCATTGAGCTTCGATCCGGTGTACGATGCCGCGATAGATTCTTTCCGCTGCCATCGGTTGCAGTCACTGACCCGGTATGAAGACGAGCAGGTGCGTGACTTCGGAGGATTTGTGAACTACCGTATAGAATTCGATATGCCTGACGGCATACGTGAAGGTGATTGCATGGCCATCAACATCGGCCGTCTGGATGCCGTTGCCAGTGTCAGGCTCAACGGAGCAGTTATCGGGGATGTATGGCACGACGATACCGACCTGTTCATTGACGGATTGCGTCCGGAAGGGAATATCCTTGAGGTCAGGGTGGCCACAACCCTACATAACAGGATGACCGCGGATATCCGGAAATATGGGAAGCCGGTTCACGTCGCCAGTCCCATGTCCGATGCATCACTGTCTTATTTCTCCGATTCCAAGCCTTTCGAATCAGGCCTCCTCGGACCGCTCAGCATCTCAGTGTATCAGAGAAAGTGACCCGGGTATGAAATCCTGATTTTTATCTGAACGGGGCTAAAATCGCTGGATTTTATCTACATTTGCGGGTATGAGAGTTTTTCGCACACTTCTGAAATTAACGCTTCTGTCATTTCTGGCATTCTTTACCCTGTGCTGCTGCACCGGAATCCAGAAACCGGAGATAAAGGACGTCAATCTTAACGGCATAACTCTTAACGGCCTGACCGAAGCGGATATCCGCGTTTCTTTCACTGCCGTCAATCCTAACAGGCTCCCACTTTCCGCGGAAGCACTTTCCGGAGAGATTTTCATAAAGGACACTCCTGTAGCGGAATTTACATTGACAAGTACCCCGCTGACAGTCCTTCCCAAATCCTCCGCCACACTTGAGGCCTGCATAAATATCAGAATCACCGACCCATTGTCCATCCTGAGTGCCGGAATCAACATCAAGAACCCTGATTTGAGTCAACTGACCATAGATGCCGGCATAAGCTTCAGAATCGGAAAGGCCCGAAAGTTTTTCAAACTGAAAAACTATCCACTTGACCACCTTATTTGAAAAAATATCCGACAAGATGAAACAAATACATATCATAACATTTTTCCTTCTTGCATTTCTTGCATTTCTTCCCTTCCAGTGCTTGTATGCCCAGGATGAAGATTCACTCAAGGTTCAGAATGTCCTCTCGTATGAAAAAATGATGGAAGAACTTTCAGATGCCGTAACGGCACCGGCATACCTGAACAATGCTATGAAAAGTCATATCGACAGGAATGCCTCAAGGAAGAATATGTGCTGGAGAATCCGCATTTTTTTCAATAACAGTCAGGATTCCAGAACGGCATCCAACGAAATAAGCAAAAGTTTCAGTGAACAGTTTCCCAACGTTCCGGTTTACAACCAATACGTAAATCCTTTTTTCAAAGTGACCGTAGGAGATTTCCGTTCGAAATCCGATGCGATGAAATTTATGACTGAAATAAAGCCGTTCTATCCTTCGGCATTTTTAGTCAGGGAAGCATTTGTCATTCACTACGACAGGAATTAGAAGTTATGCTGAAGCAGGGTCAATATCAGAAAATGCAACAGGGGCTTTCCCCTATTCAGATTCAAACGATAAAACTGCTTGAGCTCCCCATACAGGAACTCGAGCAGCGGATTCAGAAAGAACTGGAAGAAAATCCTGTTCTTGAAGAATCCACCGAAACTGATGAAAGCGATGACCTTTCCTCTAAAAATGTCTCTTTCAGCGAGTACACTTCCGATGACCAGCCCCCTTCATACAAATTGTATGTAAACAATCAGAGCAAGGATCTAAAACCTCAGTACAACACCTTTTCCGTTCGGGAAAGTTTTCAGCAGAATCTGGAAAACCAGCTCGGTTACTGTAATCTCAGCGGGGATGACTTGAAAACCGCATTGTTCCTGATAGGAAGTCTTGACAGTGATGGTTACCTCAGAAGGGATTTGGAATCCCTGACAGACGATATCTCCTTCCGTCTCAATATCGAAACTTCTCCCGAGAAGCTCGAAAAAATTCTGAAAATCATACAGGAATTTGAACCGGTGGGGATAGGTGCCAGAAGTCTGCAGGAATGTCTCCTCCTCCAAATCAGGGCCAAAGAGAAGACTCCGGAGCGACAATTGGCAGAAAAAATCCTATCGGACTTTTTCGAGGAATTTTCCAAGAAAC
Source organism: Candidatus Coprenecus sp. (assembly GCA_045640205.1). Classification (GTDB taxonomy): domain Bacteria; phylum Bacteroidota; class Bacteroidia; order Bacteroidales; family UBA932; genus Minthomonas. Next base: position 12,622 of record JAZUEO010000033.1, read on the forward strand.
ACTATGAAAAAATCAAGGCCCGACTTTCCATAGACGATTATATGCTGCGGGCCGCTCAGGAAGAAATCATCCATCTGAACCCGCGACCGGGCGGCGATATCGACGATTCATATTCCGAGCAGACACAACAGATAATCCCCGATTTCGTCCTTGAGGACAAGGATGGCGACATCCTCGTCACGATGCCCAAATTTTCGATTCCGGAACTGAAAGTAAACAAACGATATGCAGACATCCTTATGAATTCCTCAAACCAGTCCACCAGAAAAGGCAGGGAAGCCGCTTCGTTCGTAAAACAAAAATTGGATTCTGCCAAATGGTTTGTCGAAGCCATACGACAAAGACACAACACTCTGTATAACACGATGACCGCCATACTGGAATTCCAGAAAGAGTTTTTCCTTTCCGGAGACGAGGCCAAGCTCCGTCCTATGGTTTTGAAGAACATCGCCGAAAAAACGAAACTCGACATTTCCACCATCTCCAGGGTAGTGAACTGCAAGTATGTTCAAACCAATTTCGGAATATATTCATTGAAATATTTCTTCTCTGAAGGTCTTCTGAATGAAAAAGGAGAAGAAGTTTCCACCAGAGAAATCAAAAAAGTACTCAGTGACAGCATACAGAACGAAGACAAGAAAAAGCCTCTCACCGATGAAGAACTTGTCGAGGTTCTCAGTTCCAAAGGATACAAAGTCGCCAGAAGGACAGTGGCGAAATACCGTGAACAGCTGGGTATCAGCATCGCCAGACTCAGAAAAGACATCTAGCCCACAGCTCCGTCAGAAAAACTGTAGTACTTGTTCCCCGCCACTATGATGTGGTCCACCAGCGTAATGTCAAACAAGGAAACGGCATCCCTGAGCGCCTCGGTATTTCTGCGGTCCGCTTCCCCCGGGAAAGGGTTTCCGGAAGGGTGATTGTGCGCCAGGATTATCGAAGAGGCCAATTTCTCAAGTGCTTTTTTCACTACTATCCTCGTATCAAAAACAGTAGCGCTCACCCCTCCGCTGCTGATTCGCTCTTTTCCTATCAAACGTCCGTTTCTGTTAAGATACAGGACCCAGCATTCTTCGTGAGGCAGACTCTTCAGAATAGGGGACAATACCTTCGCGGCAGCAGATGAAGAACGAATCAACGGCTTCTCAAGTTCGGGTTCAGAATCCAGCCGCCGTGATATTTCCCCTACAGCAAGAATCGTCGATACTTTCGCCATTCCCATCCCCGACAGGGACATCAGCCGTTCCGCAGACAAAGCGAACAAACGTTTCAAAGAATTTCCGGCTTCTCCCAACAAGAGTCTCGCCAAATCCACTGCCGAACAGTTCCCATTACCGGAGCGCAACAAGACAGCCAGCAGTTCGGAATCGGTCAATGAAGACGGGCCCGCCTCCAACATCTTCTCCCTCGGACGTTCATTTTCCTTCCACTGTGAAATCGGAAGGTTCCCTCTTTCCAACTTGTTTTCCATTTCCATAAAGACCAAAAAAACTTCCCGACAAATTTCGGGAAGTTTTTCATTTCTTTATGGCAAGCGGTGTAAAACCGTTACAGTTTGTTTACGAATACTGCAAGACCGCTCTTGAGATTGGAGGCTTTGTTCTTATGAATGACATTAATCTTCGCGAGTCTGTCAATCATAGATGAAACCTTGGGAAGAAGTTTTACAGCTTCCTCTTTATCCTGTGCATTTCTCAACGCCTTGATAGCGTTTCGTGTGGTCTTCGCATAATAACGATTATGCGCGTTGCGCGTAATGTTCTGACGGTTACGCTTGTCTGCTGATGCGTGATTTGCCATTATTATTATTTTTCTTTTTTTGTTTTTTTGGTAGTGGGTAGGGGATTCGAACCCCTATGGCAAGAATGAAAATCTTGAATCCTAGCCCTTAGATGAACCCACCATCACTATTACATCCAATACTTCACTTCAAAAACGGGAGTGCAAATGTAGATATTTTTTTTCTTGCTCCAAATTTTCTCCAAAAAATTTCCACCTATTTTTTATCTGAGAATCAATCCTTCCATTCGAAAGAATACAGAATGGACTCTACCGTCCTCAAATAATTCCTCTTTTCATATTTCGGAGCATATACGAATCCATATTCCACCACATAACACGACTTGGTGGCATCCGGGAAAATATGACACACGAAAGGACCTCCCATATAGTCATTTTTCAGTTCCCACAGCCCGCGGATTTCCACAAAGGAACCGTTTCTGCCGGTTACGAATCTCATACCGGGCTCAAGATACAGATTGGTCATCATATAACTGTTCTCCCTCATACCGGGAACATTGGCTTGCAGGGCATTGTCTATCTGCGCCACACACCACTCGCGCGTAAGTTCCCAGGGATTCACATACGGTATTTTGAAGAAAAAGGTCCCCTGATTCACATAAGTGGTCTCGTGCGATATCCAGATAAAACTGTTTGTCGCCTTCTTGATGCTGAAATCCTTCGTGAAATATGGAGCTCCGCCGAGGAACGAAGTGACAGCTTTCCTGATATCCTTGTCCTCGAACTTCTTGGTATTGTTGATGATTCTGTCCCGTTCCTTCTGCTCTATGGCAGCGGCTATCCGGTTTTTTTCCCTGGCGACAACATCCAGAGCTATATCCTTGTCAGGAGCATAGACCGTCACCACTATCTGAGGATGAGCCCACAGGTCTATCTGATATTTCACACCCGTAGAATCGATTCCATTCCCGATGTTTATTAGAACAATATTACGGTGAAGACAGAAGGACCCCTTGAACGCACGATGAGGGGAATTGAAAACGGAAAAACTCTGCTCACTCTGGGGAAGGAAGGGATACTCCGCCATAAGTTCGCTGCGCAGTTCCGTCCCGATATCTCCATCCCAATATTCCTTGTCAGCGATGACGAATACCTCACCGGGAGCGCCTGTAACGCTTGGAAGATATTTGCTGCGTGAATCATTGTCATCACCTGCCTTTCCTCCCGGAGCGCCATTGCAGGAAAACACAAGCAGTGCGCCGCAGAGTGACAGTAAAAACATTCTTGCCTTTGTCATATTATCTACATCTAATTGATAAGTCGTGTAATATCATTGCCGAAGGCGAGCATCACCAGAGCCAGAAGGATTATCATTCCGACTATCTGGGCCGCGTAAAGAAAGCGAACCGAAGGTTTGCGCCCCGTAATCATTTCCCACAGGGTAAAGATGATATGCCCCCCGTCCAGTCCCGGAATGGGAACAAGATTCAGCACGGCAAGCATAATGGACAGATATGCACAGATATTCCAGAAAATCTGCCAGTTCCAGGACGAAGGGAATATACTCCCGATGGCGATGAAACTGCCTACGGACTTGTACGCCCCTGTCTTGGGGGTGAAAATAAGTCCGAGGTCCCTGATATATCCCGTTACCGTACCGACGGCATTTTCGAACCCGCCACGAACAGCCTCCACGAATGAATATTTCTTAACGGTAACGTTTATACCGGACAGGTCTCCCTGAAGCAATACCTGTATCTTTCCGTCATCATCCGTCTTCAACGGAAGGGTAATGACTTCGCCATTGCGGATAAAATCAACGTTAACAAGGCTGTCCCTGTACCGGGACAGAGCCGTCTGAACCTCGGAAAAGGAAATTACTTCCGCCTCCCCGATGCGTTTGAAAACATCCCCCTTCTGCATCCCGGAAGATATGTTCAGGGAAGTATCGGGAACCGCCGCCACTGCCGTCCGGGTTCTCAGTCCGAACATCCCGGAATTGAGAATGGCAGGAAAATAGGCTTCATCTATCGCGATCTTCACCGTGTCGCTCCCGCGCAATACAGTCGCTTCCCGGGCCTGCAAGCGAAGAAGATTTATCTGAAGCTGGGAAAAATCCTCGTCAAGCTGCGGAACTCCGTCGAATGACAGGATTATGTCACCGGAGCAAAATCCCATTTCCTGAGCCAGAGAGAAAGCCTCGATACCATAAACTGCATCCGAATTGCGCACATACTCCTCTCCCCATTTGGCGAAGATGCAGCTGTACAGGACAATGGCGAGAATGAAATTGAACAGCACCCCTCCAGCAAGCACACAGAGACGCTGCCAGGCAGGTTGGCTCCTGAATTCATAAGGCTGGGGGACAGATTCCATTCCATCAGTGTCCATCGATTCGTCCACCATACCCGAAATCTTGCAGAAACCTCCAAGAGGAATGCTTCCGATACCGAATTCGGTATCACTGTTCTTCGGCTTGAAACTCAGCAGTGAAGGGGGAAAAAACAGATAGAACTTCTCCACCCTCATCCCGAAAATCCTGGCGAAAATGAAGTGCCCGAATTCGTGCACCAGCACCAGAAGGGACAGGGAAACGATTACCTGAATGATTTTCAATATGACATCCATCTCAGAAATTGCTTAACATACTGTTCCCAAAAGTTCAGTGGCCACCCTGCGCCCCTCCTTATCGGAGGAGAAAATATCTTCAAGCGAAGGTGACTGGAGGAAAGCGACCTTCCCCATAGTATTTCTTATAAGTTCCGGTATTTTGACGAAAGGAAGCCGTCCTTCAAGGAATGACTTCACTGCGACTTCATTGGCCGCATTCATCACACAAGGGATGTTCCCACCCTTTCTGATGGCATCATACGCGATATCGATACAGGGGAACTTCTCTCTGTCAGGTTTCAGGAAAGTAAATCCGCCCAATGCAGGCAAATCTACCTTTTTTACAGGAGAAGCCAGTCTTCGCGGATATGTGAGCGCATACTGGATGGGAAGCCTCATATCCGGAACACCCATCTGAGCCACTACGCTTCCATCGACGAATTCCACCATAGAATGAATAATGGACTGCGGATGGACTACTATTTCTATTTTTTCGGGAGCCACATCGAAGAGCCACATGGCCTCTATCATCTCGAATCCCTTGTTCATCATAGATGCAGAATCGATAGTCACCTTCGCCCCCATATTCCATTTTGGATGATGGAGGGCATCATCGCAGCTCACGTTCAGAAGTTCTGACTTTGATGTCCACAGGAAAGGCCCTCCCGATGCCGTAAGGAGAATCATGGAAACATTCTCCGGCTCTTCGCCTTTAAGACACTGGAAAATCGCCGAATGTTCCGAATCCACAGGGACCACTGAAACTTCAGGATGCTCCTGAAGAAGTCCGCTTATGAGAGAACCACCGGCCACCAGCGTCTCCTTATTGGCCAATGCCACATCAATCCCGCTTTTAATGGCGGCAATAGTCGGTTCCAGGCCGCTGAACCCCACCATAGCAGTCAGCACCATATCCACATCACCGGAAGACGAGAGTATTTCCGATATGGCGGAAGCCCCGGAGAAGACCTGCACCCCCGTTGACGAAAGTTCGAAAGAGACTTTCGGATAAAGGGCCTCATTGCAGATTACGACCTTTTCCGCATTGAATTCAATGGCCTGACGTATGAGAAGGTCGGCATTATTGTTCGCCGTAAGCAGTTTTATCTCGAAAAGCTCTCTATGACCGGCCACCACATCCAAGGCCTGTGTGCCGATGGAACCGGTCGAGCCCAATATCGCGATTCTTTTCTTTGTCATTTCTCGTTCTCAAAATTTGATATGCAGGCACGGGTCGATAGGTTCCCCCTTGTACCACAGTTCGAAATGAAGATGAACTCCTGTGCTCATACTTCCCGAACTGCCGGCCACGGCTATGGCGGTACCTGCCTTCACACGGTCCCCCATCTTCTTGAGCAGTTTTGCATTATGTTTATACACCGTAACAATGTCGTTTTGATGCTGAATGAGAATCGTATATCCGGTCTCATCAGACCACGAAGAAGAAATTATCGTTCCGTCAAGAGCGGAATTGACAGTCGTATTCTCAGGAACCGCTATATCGACGAAAGGATGCCTTATGGAAGGATTGAAATTTTCGGTAATTATACCTTTTACGGGAGGGAAGAAGAGAATTCCCTCTATCTGTGTCACCCTGTTTCCTTTAGATGATACCGAGAACCTCTCCTCCGAAACCACCTCCGCCCTGAGAAGGGAATCATCCCTGGCCGCCATAGCCTTCAAGGAAGCGGAAAGTTCCACGTATGTCTGCCCGGACGCAGTATAAAGGCTGTCTATGTCGTATGGATTTCTGCCGGAAACTATTCTCTGTATATTGAGCAATTGGATATCATACAGCGCAGTCACCTCCTCCAGCGAATCAAGTTTCGCCGTATTCTGCAACGCCTGTTTTCTGAACTCCGCCGAGGGATAGCCGGGTATAGCCTCCCTCACGGGAGTAAATGCTATAAGCGATACCAGACAGCCGGAAAGAAAAATGACAATCACGGCGACCATCACCAAACCTCTTGTCCTGGTGAAAGAAAAATTCAAAACTGTTCTGTCTTCGGTCTCTTCCGACAGGTTCAGGTGAAATATCTTCTGCGGCTTTTCTTGCTTATCCTGCTTGTTATTGCCCATAAAACTCATACCTTTGCGGAATGAATCGAATAGTTGGCATAGATTACGGCAGAAAAAGAACTGGATTGGCAGTCACTGACCCTACCGGCATCTTCGCACATCCTCTCGAAACGGTTCCAACTGCGAATATAATCAATTATCTCAAAACTTACGCAGAGAAAGAGACGCTGACCCGTTTCGTGATAGGTTATCCTATGAACCTGAACGGGAAACCCTCTGAAGCTGCCCCGTATGTAGATTCTTTCATCAGGGAGCTCCAGCGCTCCTTCCCTGACATACCCGTCACGAAAGAAGACGAACGGTTCACGTCGGTATTGGCATTCCGTTCCCTGATAGACAGCGGTGTCAGAAAAATGGAACGCAGGGACAAATCCGCTGTGGACAAGGTCAGCGCATCACTGATTCTCCAGACATTTATGGACAGACAACAGAACAATCCAACGATATGATACTCCCTATTTATTTATATGGTTCAGGCGTACTCAGAAAGAAAAGCCTTCCATTGGACATATCTTCCGCCGACAAGGACGAAATCAAAAAATATGTAACCGACCTGTTCGAGACTATGGATGCATCCGAAGGTGTAGGTCTGGCCGCTCCACAGGTGGGCCGGAATGTCAGGATTCTCGTTGTGGACGGCACCGGTCTGACAGATACATACCCTGACCTGAAGGGATTCAGGAGGGCTATGATAAACCCCGAAATCATCGAAAAAAGTGAAGAGGCCACCACTTACAGCGAAGGATGTCTCAGCATTCCGGATATCCATTGCGACATAACGCGTCCCAGGAAAATCACCGTACACTACCTGGATGAGAATTTGGAGGAAAAAACCGAAGAACTGGATAACTTCGCTGCACGAATGGTATGGCACGAGATGGACCACCTTGACGGCATCCTGTTCACCGACCACGCCGCCCCCATCCGAAAGAAACTTATCGGTAGCAAACTGCACAACATTTCCAAAGGGAAAGTACGCTGCGCCTACAAAGCCAAAATAGAGAAATAGTCAGGAAAACTTTCCGGAACAACTTCTAAAATCCCAGTCTGATACCGAAATTCATATTCCGGCAGTTCCCCCAATATCCGGTAAAAGTGGAACTGTCGTGAAGAGCACCGTCCCTGCTCCGTTCGATATATGAGACATTTCCGATATTGTTCAGATTAAAGAATACGCTGAGTTTCACCTTTACTATCTGCTGCGTCCAGGTGATATTCATATTCATAAGATGATATGACGGGATTCTGTACGAATCAACCCGGTCATCCGGATTCGTCCTGACTGCCGGATCGAAATCAGCCCAGATTCTGTCATTAAAATTCCAATCGAACCTAAGCGAAAAATCAGCCAAAGTCATCCAATATGCTTTCCCGAAAGCAAGAGGATGAAATTCGACTGACGCACCGACCTGAGTCTGTGGTGCATCGCCCACGTGAAGACCATCGGCATAAACGTTCACCTGATTCACCGGCTGCATCGATACCGGATGGTAAATGGTGGCTGAAACGTCATTCTTCCACCTCCAGTCTCCCAGTGAAGCATAGAAATCGGTTCTGAAAAAATTACCCCAACCTGCAAAAGCATCCAGTTCCACGCCATAATGACAGGCATCCAACCCGCTTACCATATATTTCACAGGTTCAGCTTCCAATGATTTGTAAGGAGAGCTCATAAGATTTCTGTCCTTCCAATACGCAGCATAAAAAGTCGCCTCGGCACCCCAGCACGACCTCGCAAACCTCACACCCAACTCCGACATATAGTTTTTTTCGTTTACGATATGCGACGAAACCGTATTGTTCCCGTTTGGGAAAAAAACACTTGAATAGGGAGTACGACTGTATGCCGCGCCATTGACGTAGATGCCCAAACCTCCGACCGGTTTGAAAAGGGCACCGCCCTTCACGCTTCCGCCGCATTTCCCCGTCCAGTCTCCGCTGACATCCGAAGCGACGTAATTATACTTGTCCCACCTCTGCAGAACCGTACCGTTCAGTGAGGTTCCGAGGGTAAGAATGATATTCTTCTCGTTCCCAGCCACGTGGGAAGTGAGAGCATATAGGGTGAAATAGTGCTGGTTTCTTCCGTTGTAGGTACGGATATAATCCCCGACATGTTTTATGGAACTGCGTCCGGCCTGCCCTGCCAGGGAATTGTTCTCATAATCCTCAAACCAATAATCGGCACCGAGGAGGTCCGTTATCCGTTCCCTTTCCCAAGTATAGTGCATTTGCCAATGCAATCCCATCTCCAGTTTCCAACGCTCCGAAAATTTCAGATGAAGGTCCGATTTCAGGCCGACTTGAGTATGGCCGGCCTGATAATCACTCATAATATTCTGAGCCCGGTATCCCAAACTTCCCGGGGAACTCAGATTGTAGGCATATACTTCATCCCAATCGATGTGCCCGGCCCCGGGATTGCCGTCAGGCACTATAAAGGAGGCAATGCGCTTCCCGGCGCTTTCGGTATAAAGACCGCCACCGTCCGCCAGCGCGATATAAAGGGAAGTATTCAGCCTTACAGCCGTTTTTCCCCCGCCACCTCCGACGTATGTATGAGTCAGGGTGAAATACGGCTTGAAGTAGTTGTTCTTCGAAAGAGTACGGGCATATCTCTTCCCCTCGGAATCGGTGCAGAAGCCCCAGTTCTTATTGTAATCTATCCCATATCTGTCGATTTCAGAATATGAAAGTCTGGAAGAACGCTGCTGATGCCTCTCAGGAGAACCAAGAGCGGTAAAATTAAAGGAATGGCGGGAGTTCAGGCGTTTCGTAAGTACAGCCAGATACGACCAGGAACTCAGGTCGGAGCATTCGACGAAACTGCTCCCCCATGTATAAGAGCCGCTCAGGGTGAAAGACCAATCGTTTTTCATCTTTCCCGAACAGAGTTCGATATTGGCCTTGGACATCCCGTATCCGGTATATGTAAACCCGACGGAGCCTCCACCGCTTTCTGAGGGAGTCAATGTCTGAATATTGACAGTTCCTCCTACGGAATTGTCTGAAAGCATCGAATTTCCTATACCTTTCTGAAGCTGGATGGACGCAGTGACGTCTGAAAGTCCTGCCCAATTATTCCAGAACATACTTCCTGACGTCAGACCTGAAATGGGAATCCCGTTGAGCAGAACCGAAATGTTCTCCTGCTTGAATCCGCGTATATTGATTTTGGCATCACCGAAACTTCCCGTTTCGGCGGTAGCATAGACACCGGGAACGTTTCTGATGAGTTCCGGGAAAGTCCTTCCCGGGGAATTGAGTAAAATTTTTTCTCCCGGGATATCGGTAACGCGGAGAGGGGAGAATCCCGCATTGGCCACTGCGGCTGAAACCGTCGCTTCATCCAGTTGAAAAACTTCGACACTATCGCTTTGTGTACCGCCCATCAGTACGGCACTGCTCAGGCCAATGGCTGATAACAACGATATTATAATCCCCGGCATCATCGAATTTGAGCGCGAAGATACGAAAATTTTGTCCAGCAACTATTATTTACTGTTGCATCGTTATTTAGCGTATCATTTGTAAGGACGCAGAAATTGGCACAGGTACTTTGGCGAAATCATCCGTCCAGGCGGATGAACAGATTTAGTTTTGCAGAGCAGTTTACAATCCAAGATTCAGCCTGCTGCGGTCTTCATCCTGTTTTTTCTGATTCTTCTGCTGTTTGAAGGAGTTGAAGTTATATGATATGCCGAGCCAAATCATACGGCTTTTACGCAGGCTGGTATTGTCAAGCGTAAAAATGCGGTTTGAAGAGTGGATTTCCCATTTGTCGGTTCCGAAAATATCTGTTGCTGTAGCAGACAGTGTCAATGCTCCCTTGCAGAGTGTCTGCTTGATGCCGATGTTCATATAGTGATTGAAAGCAGTTGTGAACTGAGGATAGTACTGTGGGGAGGACAGGAAATACTGCAGCTGGATGTCAGTATTCCTAAACGGCAGAAAGTTGAGAAGCAGATTGCTGCGGTTTGACCATCCTCTGTTGTCAATGTCGATATTCTCAAAGTAGCCCTTTGTATCGGTGTAGAAAGTATTTGCGCTCAAAGTAGCGTCGAACCATTTGACAGGTGAAATCTTCAGTGAAAGATCCAGGCCTGTTTTCAAATCGGAGTTGCAGTTGATATATGTCATCAGCAGAATATCTCCGTCGGTCAGTTTCGATACCTGAGTAATATAGCCTTTCGTGTGGCTCAGATAAAGGTCTGCGAACGCCGATAACCATCCCGCCTTCCCGGAATAAGAAAAGTCCAGATTATCTGCCTGCTCGGAATTGAGCTCGAGATTTCCTTGTTCGAAAGTCTTGGCGTCAATCATACTCATATATGGGTTGAGCTGCGGATAGGTTGGACGTCCTACC
>JAZUEO010000034.1:0-6520 GCA_045640205.1 Candidatus Coprenecus sp.
ATCTGTTCCGCTTTTTCAATGTGGATGATTCCCTGTGGCGTTCCGAATTGGGGATTTATCAGGGATGCATAAAAATCGCGGTTCTTCTGAGCCTTTTCATACAGATGTTCAGATATGCCGCCGAACCCTTCTTTTTCTCCAGGGCCAAGGACAGGAATTCCCGGGTACTGTATGCCAAAGTGATGGAATACTTCGTCGCTTTCTGTATGCTGGTGTTCCTCGGGATAATGTATTATGTGGACATTTTTGAACTGCTTATCGGACCTGATTTCCGTGTGGGTATGGATATTGTCCCCGTAATGCTGCTGGCTTATGTGATGCTGGGTATGCTGTTCAACGTCTCGATGTGGTACAAACTCTCGGACCGTTCTTCGTTCGCCATATGGATTACACTTGCCGGTGTAGTGGTCACGACAGTCATAAACGTAGTCTTCCTTCCCCGATATTCCTATCACGCGGCGGCGTGGGGTCATTTCTTCAGTTATTTCACGATGCTGCTCATCAGTGTCATACTGGGGAACAAATATTATAAGATACCTTACAGGTGGGGGAGAATAGTATCCGTCATCGCTGTGACGCTGATATTTTACTGGCTGTCATTTTTATTGCCTTCAGACTTGAATCAATGGATCAGGTGGGGAGTCTGCACTGTGCTGCTTCTCGGATGGCTATGGCTGTGGTATGTGACGGAACGCAGACAGCCGAAAATAGAAGAAATATAAATGCAATAAACTTTATGAACGTAAAAATCATCAACAAGTCGGGCTTCCCGACTCCTTCGTATGCCACTGAACTGTCGGCCGGTATGGACTTGAGAGCTGCCATCGACGACGAAATTACTTTGAAGCCGCTGGAGAGGGCGATGGTCCCTACCGGACTGTATATTGAATTGCCGGAAGGCTATGAGGCTCAGATTCGTCCTAGAAGCGGACTTGCCGCGAAGCACGGAATATCCATTGTCAATGCTCCGGGGACGATAGACGCCGATTATCGCGGTGAAATCAGGGTGATTCTGGTGAATCTGTCCAATGAACCGTTTACTGTCGTTCGAGGGGAAAGGATAGCCCAGATGGTGGTGGCTCGCTTCGAGAAGGTGGAGTGGGAAGAGGTGGATGAGCTTTCGCTGTCGGAACGGGGCACAGGTGGTTTCGGTTCCACGGGTGTGAAATAGTTATGAAAGGGTATAAGGATAATTCACTGCTTCTGCAGGAAAAGCTGGTGGTCTCGACAGGGGTGACCACCGATAGCCGGAAAGTTCGTCCCGGGGAAATGTTTTTCGCCCTGAAGGGAGAGAGATTTGACGGAAACGAGTTTGCGGAGGACGTGGTGAAAGCCGGAGCTCTCTGCGCTGTGGTGGACCGCGAAAGTGCCGTGGGTGAGAAGGTTTACTGCGGAGAACTGGACTCCGAGAGGTTCATAGTCGTTGAGGACAGCCTTGCGGCAATGCAGAAACTGGCCACCTGGCATCGTATGCGCTTCGATATCCCGGTTATTGGACTTACCGGAACCAATGGCAAGACGACTACCAAGGAATTGGTGAATGCGGTTCTTTCGACCAAATTCAGAACTGTAGCCACTATGGGTAATCTGAATAATCATATAGGAGTTCCTCTGACTCTGTTCCGAATCGATGACGATACTCAGTGCGCGGTTATCGAGATGGGTGCATCGCATCCCGGGGAAATAGCCCTTCTGGCAGAAATAGCCCGTCCGACCCACGGTCTTATTACAAATGTGGGAAAGGCTCATCTTGAAGGTTTCGGTTCGTTCGAGGGTGTATGCCGGACTAAGGGGGAACTTTATGATTTCCTTTGGAAATCGGGTGGTACGGCTTTTTATAATGTCGATAATCCATATCTGCGTGAGATGACTCAGCAGAGGGTGGGGATGGTCACGGTCAAGTATGGAAAGGAGTTGGATGGGTGGAGAATATCCAGAACCGATGCCCGTCGCCCATATCTGTCCGTCTATAACGGATGGAAAAGAATCCATACACAGTTGGTAGGGGGGTATAATGTCGATAATGTTCTGGCTGCCTTATGTGTCGGTGTCAGAATGGGTATTCCGTTTTCCACAGCTGCGAGAGCGATAGCCGGTTATTCACCTTCGAACAGCCGTTCCCAGCTCAAGGACACGGGCCGCAATACTTTGATACTGGATACGTATAATGCCAATCCTACCAGTATGCGAACCTCTGTGGAGAATTTTGCGGGGACTGTTTTCAAACATAAAGTTCTGATTCTCGGAGATATGTTGGAGCTTGGCGCGGAGTCGGCCGCAGAGCACAGGGCCATTGTGGAACTGGCCTCCGGTATCGGTGCGGAACAAGTGTATTTTGTCGGTACTGAGTTTTCCGGATGCAGAGATGCCGTGAATGGTCAGGATAATGTCAGTTTCTTCTCTTCGGTGGAAGAATTGGCATCATATATAAAGAAAGGTCATCCCTTTTCAGGAATGACCATTTTCATCAAGGGCTCGAACGGAATGCGTCTGAGTTCCCTGGAGCAATTGTTCTGATTACTTTTCAGGAATATTCCTGATGACTTCCAGGAGGAAATTCCAGAATTTCTCCACTGAAGGGATGTAGCATCTTTCATCAGGTGAATGGGGAGACATCAAGGTCGGCCCGAACGATATCATATCCCAATGCGGATATGCCCCGGAGAGAATACCGCATTCCAGACCGGCGTGGATGGCCATGACTTTCGGCTCTTGTCCATACATTTTCCGGTAAGTTTCTTTCATAAGATGAAGGATTTCGGAATTACTGTTGGGCATCCATCCGGAATATTCACCTGTAAAGGCTATCCTGCTGGCTCCCGCGAGTTCGAAGACGGCACGTATTTTATCTCTCAAATCGTGTTTCGCAGAGTCAATGGAACCGCGCATAAGTGTCTTGACAGTGATTTTTCCCTTTTCGGACTTGACTACGGCGAGATTGTTCGAGGTCTCGACCAGTCCGGGTATTTCAAGACTCATTCTGTCCACGTTACAAGGACAGGCATAGATGGCTTGTATGGCATTGGAGGCAATCGCTGCATCGATGGCTCTGCGTTGTGTCCCGGTTTTCTCGAAAATCACCTTCAATCCTGCATCTATGGGACGGTATTCGGCTGTCATTTCCGATGTGATGCCCTTTACTATGCGGGATGCCTTGTGTACTTTGCTGTCCGGGATGGTAATCACTGCTTCGCATTCGCGGGGTATGGCATTGCGCAGCGTACCTCCTTCGATGGAGATGAGTCTGGCGCCGCAATTCCTCATCAGGGGAAGAATCAGTCTGGCCAGAAGTTTGTTGGCATTGGCCCTGCCTTCGTGGATTTCCATTCCGGAATGTCCTCCGCGGAGACCTTTCACTGCAAGTATGAATGTCTGACAGTCCTTTGGAAGTATTTCTGTGCTATATTTGAATTCGACAGTGGTATCCAATCCTCCGGCGCAGCCTATGTAGAGTTCCCCTTCGGTCTCAGAATCCAGATTAAGAAGAATATCTCCGTGGAGCAATCCCGGTTTCAATGCTTTGGCTCCTGTCATCCCAGTCTCTTCATCAATGGTGAAAAGTGCCTCTACGGGACCGTGGGGGATGTCTTTGGATTCCAGAATGGACATAGCTGTCGCAATACCCATACCGTTATCGGCACCAAGGGTGGTGCCTGTGGCCCATACCCAGTCTCCTTCGATGCGGGGTTTGACAGAATCTTTCAGCCAGTCGTGCGGTACGTCCTTATTGTTCTGTGGAACCATGTCGAGGTGTCCCTGAAGGATGATTCCCTTGCGGTTCTCCATTCCCGGGGTGGCGGGTTTGCGGATAATGACGTTTCCTATTTCATCCGCGAAAGTTTCAAGTCCGAGTTTTTTCCCGAACTCTAACATAAATGCCCTGATTTTTTCTTCGTGTTTAGAGGGACGTGGAATCTGCGTGAGCGAGTGGAAATGGTTCCAGATGCAGGCAGGTTTGAGATGGCTTAGTATATTCTGTTCCATATTGTTTTTTTATTAGAGAGGCATATTCAGAAGTGAACCTTTCTGGTAAACGGGGATTCTGGAAGTGAGGAGGGTCTGCTGACCGTCGATGAGTTTCATAGTGCAGATGGCGGGAGTGCGGTAACGGATGTTGGTACGCGGGGTCTTGGGGTCATCTACCATATTGCCGGGGGCACCTTCACGGTTGAGCTGGAGCATAATGATTCGTCCTCCGATATTGTCGGGAGATACGAGACCTTCGGTATCGCTGACGCGGAAGGCTACATAGATGTCATCTTCAATGTTGGGAACGACATCGAAGCAGGCTTTCTGTACGGAGGTGCTTACCGTACCGAGGAAAAGTTCGGTATATTGTTTTTCCATTCTGGTGATTTCGTCGATAACGGCTTTCATCGCTTCGCCGGTGAAGGAAGCATCGGTGTCACCTGTGATGATGTCAACCTTTTTCTGACGGAGTTTGAAAATCATTTCGGCTGCTTCCTGAGCTTTTCTTTCCGGGCTTTTTTCCACTACCTGACTCTGACGTACCGCGATGCGGTCAAAACTTCCCGATTCATTTTTTTCCGCTTTATACAGGGTGGTCTGGTCTGAGGCCAGATTTGAGGTGACGGCTCCCGGCTGGGTGTAATCCGAGGGGGAAGGAAATCTCCAGATATTTTCATTTGAAGTGCTTTCTCCGGGCATCGAAATGACTCCCTGTGAGGTCATTTTCAGCATCTTCTCATAAGATGTCTGTTTGGCGGACGGTGTTACGGAAAAAACCGCTGAAGGGTCGGCTTCGATGAAATGTGAAACTTTTATGTCTGTCAAGGTGCAGGTGCTGGTAGGGGAGGATGGTGAGGCGATTCCCAGATATTTCTCTGCGTATTTGGCCAGGGGGCCGGGGGTGTGGTATTCCATAACGGCTTCGACTTCCATATGTATGGCCGTCGAGGGAAGTGCGTAGGTGATATCTCCGGATGTCTGTGCATTGGCATCGGTGGTGATGTTCATCATTATTGCCGCAGGCAATAGAAAAGCAAAAAATAAACGTTTCATATCATTGGTGTTATTATTTCCATCTTTTGTGGCTCCATAGCCATCTTGATTTGTCGGAACGGATATCCGCTTCAAGAAGGCGCGCGTATTCGCTTGTGACGAATCCTGTTTCGTGGAGGGATGCGTCATCGCAGATGTGGACATATCTGGCGATATATTTACCGCGGCCCTCCCTTCTGACGCTCCAGTAACCTACTCCGAGTTTAAGTTTTCGCGCTATTTCTCCGGGGCCGGAAATCATTCCGGTGGGCTGATTCAGGAAGGTCAGGTCAATATGGGTGTTCGCTGACGGGTATTGGTCGCAGGCGAAGAAATATATGTTTTTTCTTGTCTTGTCGGAAAGAATATGTCGGGCGATAGTGTTTGTCTCCACGAAGTTGACGGAGTGGTGGCAGGTTCTCATCCTGAGCATCACATCGTTTGCAATGGCATTTTCCGGACGTTTGTAGATGAAATTGAAATGGCTGTTCGGAATATTGATTCCGTAGTATTTCTTCAAGTCCGGGATGCCTCCCCAAATCTCCCAGTTATGGAAATGAGCCAGAAGTGTAATCGTGCATCTGTCTGACTGATATGCTTTTTCCAAGTCTTCCGTGCCTTCGAAGCCGGTATGGTTCCGAATACTTTTTTCAGAGGCGGAGACGGACCAGATACCTTCGACCATAACGTCTGCCAGATTATGATAAAAATCCTTTGCGATGTCGGCCACTTCACTGTACTTGAGTTCAGGGAATGAACGGGCGATGTTCGTCAGGACCACAGTCAAACGGTACTTGAATACCCTGTAGAGCAGAAAATAAAGTATATCAGCGAAGAGATAATGAATCCTCAGAGGCCAGAGTGACCAGAGATAGACCATCCCGTAAACGATATTCGCCGATAACTTCTTCATAATTTACAAAGTTATTGATTATTTGTGATTATTCACACTTTATTTTGGCGATTTGGAAAACAAGGGTGACTCTTACCTTTGTAAACGACTATAGATGTTGTGAGCGAAGGTAGGAGTCAGCCTCCTTCCGAAATAGCATAATATAAACCCCATACCCACGTTTCTGCGCCTCTGTATGCAGTAACTTGCGCGACGCGAGTCACTCGCGCCCGTGCAACTTTTTTTTGCATTTCCGGGAAATAATGTCTTAATTTGTAGCCAAATGACCATTCCGGACGGTATGACTTGTTCCGGCCAAAAGTAGAGAAAATCATAGTAAACCATTATGAATACAAGATTCAAATTCATCATCGCAGTAATGGCCGCAGGCGCGGTGTTCGCATCCTGCACCAAAGACGTCACCCCCCCCAATTCTGAAAATGACGAGATAGTTCAGGCCACCGAGGTCTCCCGCGTCATATCGGTATCGTTCAGTCCTCAGACCAAGACGACCCTCGAAGGTTTCCAGCCGAAATTCGCAGAGGGGGATTCCATCCTGATTTCCAATGGAGAAGTCCTCGACACCTGCGAAGTCTCGGTTAACGGAGACAACGCCACGTTCACCAC
>JAZUEO010000035.1:0-6256 GCA_045640205.1 Candidatus Coprenecus sp.
AAAATTCGATACACTGGTCGCCAAACTTCACCTTACAGTGGATAATCTGAACGACATACTTGACCAGACCAACAGAGACAACGTTTCTTCCTTGATCAAGAACCTTAAAGAAAGTTCCGAGCGCATTGAATCCATCACGAGCCATATCGATGAAAAATCCCCTGAAATATCAGAATTCATCACAAATCTCAAGAATCTCTCATATTCACTGCAGGAATCGGCCATAAAACTTGACAGTACACTGGCGAATACCCGGGACATAAGCGGACAGTTGAACGAAGCCGGACTGCAGGAGCTCATCAGCAATATCAATTCCGCTGTCGTCAAGATTCAGGATCCTGCCGGTTCTTTGGGACAACTGATGGTTTCCGACTCTCTTCACAATTCCATAACCACTCTCGTAAGGGATATCGACACTCTGGTCAATAAGATAAAAGAGAATCCGAGAAAAAACCTCAAAATTTCAGTTTTCTGATTTTTTCATCATAACAAATCCCATTATTTTTCCAAATTTTTACAAGCAAAAAAAAATCTTTTTTTCGACCTAAAAAAAAATCACATTGAATTTTAGGCACTTGCGTTTTTATTGAAAATTTCTTCAAAAAAAATTTTTCATATATAATTCTTTTACTCACTTTTGTAAGGAGGCAGATATGCGTTAACTCGCCTGCCATTATTCACCAAATAACTGATTATTAACGATATGGCCAGAATCAAAGAATGGGATGACTGTTTGTCGGTGTTGAAGGACAACCTCACCGAAAGGCAGTATGACACATGGTTCAAGCCTATCGTGCCCGTCAGTCTGCAAGGTGACGTTTTGACACTGGAAGTGGCCTCGGAATTTTTCAGGGAATATATAGAAGAACATTATATCACCCTTTTGGGAAGAGTACTGAAAAAAGTAATAGGACCACAAGTAAAATTAAGATATAACGTCAGGGTTCTTGCCGATGCCACCATCACTCTCCCCTCTGAAGAAAAGAGGAACGTCGAGAATCCCGGCATACCGATGTCACCCGTTCAGGTTTCCAGCATTTCCACTCCATATATCATACCCGGCATACAGAAAAGAAACATCAATTCGAACCTGAGTTCCAATTACAGTTTCGATTCTTTCGTAGAAGGCAAATGCAATATTCTCGCCAGAGCTGCAGGGCAAGCCATATCGGAAAATCCCGGACAGACCTCATTCAATCCCCTGTTCATATTCGGAGGTCCCGGCATGGGAAAGACGCATCTGGCACAGGCGATAGGCATTGGCATCAAAGAGAAGTATCCTGAACTGATAGTTCTTTACGTTACGGCCAATCAGTTTATTCTCCAACTCATAGATGCGGTCAAGGAAAAGAACAAGTACAACGATTTTCTATACTTCTACCAATCCATAGACGTCCTCATAGTTGATGATATACACGAATTTGCGGACAAGAAAGGTTCTCAGAATGCCTTGTTCCAAATTTTCAATCATCTGCACCAGCTTGGGAAACAGTTGGTATTCACGTCGGACCGTGCTCCGGTGGAGTTACAGGGGCTTGAAACCAGACTTCTTTCCAGATTCAAATGGGGACTTACAGCCCAGTTGACCGCTCCCGATTTTGAAACCAGAGTTAAAATCATCAAGGAAAAAAGTGTCCACGAAGGCATAAGTTTGCCGGAAGATGTCGTGGAATTCATCGCCCAGAAAATCACGAACAACGTCAGGGAACTTGAAGGTGCTCTCGTCTCCTTGATGGCGCACTCAACATTGACCAAAACCAAAATTTCTATAACTCTGGCAGAAAATCTGATAGGAAACATCGTCACCGTTCCGAAAAATGACATTTCCATACCGAAAATCAAAAAAACGGTTTGTTCATATTTCGGGCTTTCTGATGATGCGATACTTTCCAGCACCAGAAAACGTGAAGTGGTTCAGGCCAGACAAATCGCAATGTACCTCAGTCGGAACTTGACAAGTGCCTCACTTGACAATATCGGTTCCCAAATCGGTGGAAAGAATCATGCGACAGTACTGTATGCCTGCAATACCGTTTCCGATTTAATGGACACGGAAAAAGCATTCAGACAGCACGTGGCTAAAATCGAACAATTATTGAAGACAAATTCTCAATAATATATCATCTCTATGACTTCCGATAAAATTCTCTCCGTGTTCAGGGAAATTCTCCGCATTCCAAGGGAATCTGGCCACGAAGAACTCATCATCGCATACCTGAAGAATTTCGCTGAGACACGTTCACTCCCCTGTCAGACAGACAAGGCCGGAAACGTTCTCATAACTGTTCCCGCCACCGAAGGTATGGAAGATGCCCCGATCGTCATTCTTCAAAGCCACACTGATATGGTGTGCGAAAAAAATGAAGGAGCAGTTCACGATTTTTCCAAGGATGCCATCAAAGCGGTCATCGAGGATGGCTGGATAATCGCGAAAGAGACCACTCTGGGTGCTGACTGCGGAATAGGAATAGCGACAACGCTGGCTTTGATTGATGACAAGGAAGCGGTCCACGGTCCGCTGGAATGTCTTTTCACTTCATCCGAAGAGACCGGGATGGACGGGGCTTTCGGTCTGGAAAAATCATTTCTCAAGGGCAAGACGCTGATTAATCTCGATTCTGAAGACGAAGGTGAACTGTTCATAGGATGTGCAGGAGGAATCGACACGACGGCCAAATTCCATTATAGTCCGAAAACGATAAATAGAGACAACGTCATTTACAAACTTTCCCTTTTCGGTGGCCTCGGAGGGCATAGCGGTGATGATATACACAAGAATCGCTCCTGCGCAGTCAAATTATTGGCCAGAATTCTCTATCGCATAATGAAAGAAACAGACACGGAACTCTGTTTCATAGATGGCGGAAACAAGAGAAACGCCATCGCCCGTGAGGCTTGCGCCATCATCGGTTTTTCACAGGAATCCCTCAAGAAGGTGACGGACATTTTCACCGCGACTCTGGCGGAAATCAAATCAGAATTCAGCATATCCGATTCAGGAGTTGACGGTTCCTTCGTGGAATCTTCCTGGAACGGAAGCGTTATAGACAAGGAAACTGCGCTTAACCTTATAAGTTCGCTGAACGGAGTACCACATGGCGTACTGTCAATGAGTGCGGAGATGAAAGGTCTCGTGGAAACATCCACGAATCTGGCGTCTGTCAAAATGCCGGAAGAGGGCATCATACGAATCGGGACCAGCCAGAGAAGTTCCATAGACAGCGCCAAATACTACGCGGCGGAAATAATTGAAGCCGCATTTCTGACTGCCGGAGCGGAAGTGACTCACGACTCGGAATATCCGGGTTGGAAACCGGTACTGGCATCACGGATACTCGACATCACCAGGGAATCATACAGAAGACTGTTCAAAACCGAGCCTGTCGTAAGAGCCATTCACGCCGGACTCGAATGCGGCCTGTTCCTCACGAAGTATCCCTATCTGGATATGATATCATTCGGTCCCACCCTGCGTAACGTCCATACTCCGGGAGAAAAGTTGGAACTGTCCAGTCTCGACAAGTTCCAGGCGCTTCTATACGATGTCCTCAAGAATTTCAAATAAACATTCCCCTATGTCGCACAGAATATCACCCTCCATCCTCGGTGTGGATTTCACGGAACTCGGTAAGGTTCTGGATATCATAAATGAATCCGAGGCGGATTACATTCATCTGGATGTAATGGATGGAGTTTTCGTTCCGAACATTTCCTTCGGTTTTCCTATAATCAAGAGCATTTCTTCACATACCCGAAAGCCTATGGACGCACATTTGATGATAAGCGACCCCGACAGATACGTAGAACGCTGTGCGGAATGCGGATGTTCGATGGTAAGTGTTCACTATGAGGCCTGCACACATCTTGACCGTATCCTTTCCCATATCAGGGAATATGGAATGAAGGCAGGCATAGCACTCAATCCGCATACACCCGCATCGGTTTTGGAATACAGTATCGAAAAGGCGGATTTCGTTCTGCTTATGTCAGTAAATCCGGGTTTCGGAGGTCAAAAGTTCATTTCATCAACCTACAGAAAGATTGAAGAGGTCCGAAAAATGGCGGACAGACTGGGATTGAAAGATTTCTCCATAGAAATAGACGGAGGTGTAAACTCCGATAATGCCGGAAAACTTGTCGATGCCGGTGCCGGCATTCTAGTGGCGGGCAATGCCGTTTTCAATGCTCCGAATCCCTCTGAAATGATTCGTTCACTGAAACGGTGCTGACCTGTCAAATGATATAGGAGATTTCCTTGAAGGCGAATTTTTTTTCACTCCCGTCCCGGGTACATAACTGCAAGCGGGACGTTTCTTTGTCAACGCCAGTTATACATGCTTTGATTTTTTCCAGAATGGCAGAGCCGTCAGGAGTCATCACATAGTATGAATGCCACTCATTTTTACGGTAAAGATTTTCTACGTAACGATTATGAATATCCTGTCTGAATAATGCGGAATCCAGAGAATCGTACAGTTTGAAAAAAATGGAAAGAAAACTGTTCAGTTCCGCTTTCAGATCCAAAGCACGGTCATAGTTTCCCATCTCCTCCATGCATTGTTTCATAGATACCGGATTCGGAATATCGGAATCGAAGCGGCATTGGTGCACATTGATTCCGATGCCGACTATGGATACTGACACTTTGTCACCGGAAATGCTATGTTCTATCAGTATTCCCGATATTTTTCTGTCAGATACATAGATATCATTCGGCCATTTTATTCTCGCAAGTATTCCGTGTGTTTTCAGATAATCCATCACAGCCACACTGGCTATTTCAGATATGAGAAACTGGTCGGATGCCAAAAGGAACTCCGGTTTCAGAAGGATTGAAAATGTCAGATTTTCAAAACGTTGCGACTTCCACACATTAGATCTTTGCCCCCTTCCGGAACTCTGATACTCTGCCGCCCAAACTGTTTTGTCCCCGTATGTCATCTTTCCGCGGAAAGCATCCATATTGGTCGAGTCCGTTTCTTGTTTCCAAATGACTGACTTTTCTATCGTTTTTTGCATTATATTTGTAGATTTCCAAGTCAAAGGTAATACATATATGAATATTATTGACACCATCGCAGAAGCGATGTCCGAAAAAAAAGGCAAAAGAATCGTATCGCTCGATTTACGGAAGACCGTTTCTCCCATCACAGACCATTTCGTTATCTGCAATGCTGATTCCACCACTAACGTAAATGCCATAGCTGATAACATAGAAGACAGGCTCATAGAAAAGTGTAAGCGCAAAGTGGTCCGTATGCAAGGGAAGGAAAATGGCTTTTGGGTCATTATGGATTATTCAGATGTCGTAGTTCACGTTTTTCAGACAGAATACAGAAATTTTTACAGGCTGGAAGACCTATGGGCGGATGCCGATAAAAAAGAATACAGGGAAGAAGAATAAACAGATTATTATGGAAAATAACAATACTGACAAGAAATCACCTGACACCAATAGAAAGCCGAATAAGCCTCAGCCAGCCAAAAGAAGTAACTGGATCTGGATTTTTTATATGCTCGTCATCGCGACTGTAATCTATTTTTGGAGCGGGACTACAAGCGGAAATCCGGTAAAAACCGAATGGATGACTGTCAGGGAATATATGATTCCCAATGGTGACATTGAAAAAATCGTCTATATCACCAACCTCCATAAAGCGGAAGTCACCATAAGGAAGGATTCTCTTTCAAAATACATCAACAAGTATTTCGCAGGTCAGGAGCCGAAGTCCGGTCCGCACTTCTATTTCATAGTGTCGGACAATTTCAATGCTGAAGAGAGTTTCGCCCAAGCTCGTGAGAATCTGCCCGAAGACAGGAAATTCGAAGTGATAAATGAAGAAGAAACCAATTTCTGGGGCCCCTTCATCGAATGGGTTCTATTCCCCCTGCTCCTGTTCGGACTGCTTTGGTTCATTATGTTCCGCCCTATGCAGAAAGGTTTGGGAGGCGGTGGTCCGGGAGGCGTTTTCAATGTCGGCAAGTCTTCAGCACAACTCTTCGACAAGAACAATACCCACTCCAAAGTCACTTTCAAGGATGTGGCCGGCCTGGAAGAGGCCAAGGTGGAAGTTATGGAAATCGTGGATTTTCTGAAGAATCCCAATAAATACACCTCCCTCGGCGGAAAGATTCCCAAAGGTGCCTTGCTGGTAGGGCCTCCGGGCACAGGAAAAACCCTTCTTGCCAAGGCGGTGGCCGGTGAAGCCAACGTTCCGTTCTTCTCCATTTCAGGTTCCGACTTCGTGGAGATGTT
>JAZUEO010000036.1:0-16049 GCA_045640205.1 Candidatus Coprenecus sp.
TGCCAACGCCGGTATTCTTTCAGGACAGAATTCTGATCAGATTCAACCTTATTTCTCAATAGAGGTAGGCAAATGGTTTACCCCTGTCTGGGGAGGCCGTGTGGCTATAGGTGGTTTCAGCCAGAAGTATAACGGTGAAAAGAACCTTGAAAAGTGGAATGAAAAAAAGAATTTCGGAGAATTTAACGTTGACGGTATTCTGAATCTTTCTCAGGCCATCAGTAAGAAATCTCTACCCCTTTGCGATTTCTATCTCTTCTTGGGACCCACGATGAACATCGCTTCAAAGTGTACTGAATTTACAAATACACCTGTTTATGGCGATGTTAAGGAAGTTAAAGAGGTTGATGGCGTGAAGGCTCGTTTCGGTGCCACTGCCGGTGCAGGCCTTTCATTCAATCTTTCCAAATATTGCGCTCTCGGTGTCGAATACCGTACGGGCGTTACTCCTTCCATTTTCGGTGATGTATCAGCTTGCCGCAAGGCTGAAAACACAAATCGTGTTACTCTCCGCTTCGCTTATACCTTCGGCGGTCGCCTCGGTAAGGATGGTTTCGCCAAGAAACACGGACGTGTTGAAACTGTTACCAATACAGTAGAGGTCCCGGTTGAGAAGATTGTTACCAAGGAAGTGGTTAAGGAAGTAGAAAAAGTGGTTACCAAGGTTGTCGGGAATTATGTATTCTTCGCCATCAACAAATCTACTCTCACCAATCAGTACAAAGTCTGCCTCAGCGCTCTTGCAAAGGCTATCAAGGAAGGCCCTAAAGATGCTGTTTACACTGTAGCAGGTTATGCTGACAAGGCTACCGGTTCCGCCAAGTTCAACCAGAAACTCTCTGAGAACCGTGCCAAGGTCGTTTATGACTATCTTGTATCTGAGGGCGTTAACCCCGCTCAGCTCAAGACTGTTGCCAACGGTGGTGTAGAAAATATGTTCTTCGACCAGGCATCACTCTCTCGCGTAGCCATCATAGCTGAATAATTCGGTTTATGGCCTGAATTCAGGTCAAATATCTATAAAACGGGCGGAAATTCTTCCGCCCGTTTTATTTGGCTTTTCTCACATTTCAAGAAATGTCCGAAGTCGTAAGTTTTTTCGAAAAATAGGTATTATATTTGCGTATTATCGGTAATAATACAGTTTGACAGGATGAATACAATTGTCTGTTCTGATGTGGTTAAGAAATTCGGTGCCTATACAGCTTTGAATTCCGTCTCCATAGAAGTCCCGGAAGGAAAGATTTTCGGACTTCTCGGACCGAATGGGGCTGGTAAGACCACTCTCATCAGAATTATCAACCAGATTTCAATACCGGATTCAGGTGTTATTCTTTTTAATGGAAGGCCGCTTAGGAGGGAGGATGTGTATAATATAGGTTATCTCCCTGAAGAAAGGGGACTGTACCGTAAGATGAAGGTAGGTGAACAGGCTGTGTATCTGGCCAGATTGAAGGGACTTTCCACCTCGGATGCCACTCGTGAACTGAAGACATGGTTCATTAAGTTCGGAATACAGGATTGGTGGGGTAAAAAAGTGGAAGAGCTTTCAAAGGGTATGGCCCAGAAGGTTCAGTTCATAACTACTGTTCTCCACAGACCGAAACTGCTTATTCTGGATGAACCTTTTTCCGGATTCGACCCGGTGAACGTTCAGTTGGTGCGTGATGAAATCATCAGAATGAGGGATGAAGGCACGACCATTATGCTCTCCACGCACAATATGGAATCAGTGGAGACGATGTGTGACAATATCGCTCTTATTAATAAAAGTAATCTGGTCGTGGCTGGAGGAGTGGATCATATACGCAGGGAACACGGAAACAATCAGATGGAAGTGGTATATCGCGGAGATGCACCGGCCGCTTTTTCTTCCGAAGTCTTTTCTGTCGCATTTGATGAAGAATATAAAGGTGGACGCAGGGCTTTGCTGGACGTGGTTAAAGGTACGGCTTCGGGAAGAGTGCTTCTGGATTTGGTGGCAGCCACTGAGGAAATAATATCCTTTAGTGAACTGATTCCCAGTATGAACGATATTTTCATAAAATTGGTAAAAGGAAAATAGTTATGAATATAGGTAGAATCAATCTGGTACTTGGGAGAGAGTTTGCCATACGGGTGAAGAAAAAGTCTTTCATTCTCACTACCATATTAACTCCCGTCTTTTTCGCTGCCCTGATGATAGTGCCGTCGCTCATTATGTTGAATGACAATGGTGACAAGCGACAGTCCGTAGTGGTCGTGGATAATTCCGGCATCGTAGTTCCATACCTTAAGGACTCGGAAACCATAAAATATACAGTCAGCGACACTGATGATTTGGAAGCGCTCAAAAGTGATTTGAGACAGGAAAATTCGGATGCGGATATTCTGGCTGTTTTCTCGGAACTTGATGAGAGCAATAATCTGTCCCTGGCCACTTATTCGGTCAAGCAGATAAACGGGGATGCTAAAAATGCCATTTCACACTGTGGTGATGATGCTGTACAGGCTTACAAACTGTCCAAATATGATATAGATAATCTTGATGCCATAATGGCTGACCTCAAGCATAAGGTCAAGGTGAATACCTATATGATAAGCGAGGAGGGAGAAGAGAAGGAGAACAGTAACGAAATCAGTATGGCACTTTCATATATTATGGCGTTTATGATTTACATTTTCGTCTTTATGTTTGGAAATATGGTGATGCAGAGTGTGATACAGGAAAAATCGAACAGAATAGTGGAGGTAATCATTTCGTCCGTAAAGCCTTTCGAATTGATGATAGGCAAGATTTTAGGTGTCGCCTGTGTCGCTGTAGTGCAGTTTTTGATATGGATAGTGCTGACATTCGGAATAGTGACAGTCGTTTCCATCGCTTCCGGAGCCGGTGCAGACCCTGAACAGATGATAGCTGCGGCAGATGCCACTCAGATGATTACTTCAGGGGATGTGGCGAATCCTATGGCGGATATCACCTCTTCCGGAATGATGTCAACTATTTCATCGACGCTTGGCAATATCAATTTTCCGTTCATTATCGGGTGTTTCCTGATATATTTCGTTTTGGGATATCTTCTTTTCGCTTCAATGTTCGCGGCCGTAGGTTCAGCAGTGGATAATGAAGCCGATACGAGTCAGCTGACCCTGCCGGTGACGATTCCCCTTATTCTGGGCTTATTCATAATGCTTCATACTTTCCAACATCCTGAGAGTTCTCTGTCCGTATGGGCATCAATCATCCCTTGGACATCTCCAATGGTTATGCTGGCCAGAATTCCCTTTGAAAATGTCGTTCCTATGTGGCAATTGCTCCTCTCCATCTTCCTTTTGCTTGTCACTTTCGTCGGCACGGTCTATCTGGCTGGGAAAATATATCGTACCGGAATTCTGATGTATGGCAAGAAGGCTACGTGGAAAGATTTGATGAAATGGCTTAAATTTTAACCTATGACTGTAACTGAAAAATATAACGCGATTTTTGACGGACAGATTCTCGAGTATCATAATCTGGATGATGTGGATGCACCTATGGTGAATCCATATGAAAAAGGAACTTTGGAGTATCTCCTGTGTATGAAAAACTGGATTGATACGGTTCAGTGGCATCTTGAGGATATTATCCGAAATCCTTCCATCAATCCGGTGGAGGCGCTTTCCATCAAGCGGAGAATTGACAAATCAAATCAGGACAGGACAGATTTGGTCGAAAAAATCGATGACTGGTTTTTTGACAGTTTTTCCAAGGTGGAGAAGCTTGAAAATGCCGGCATAAACACTGAAACTCCGGCTTGGGCCATAGACCGCCTCTCCATTCTGGCTCTCAAAATATATCATATGAAAATCGAGGCGGAACGTGCAGATGCCTCGGAAGACCATAAGGCTTCTTGTCAGAAAAAGCTGGAAACACTTCTAATCCAAAGAGTAGATTTGTCACAGGCTATAGAACAATTGCTTAATGAACTCTCATCGGGGCGGAAATATATGAAACTTTATCGGCAGATGAAGATGTACAATGACCCATCGCTGAATCCGATTCTGTATAAACAGAAATAATGCTGTATTGATTCAATGGGGGCAAGGCGCAGACATATTCTGGTGATTCGCTTTTCCGCGTTGGGTGACGTGGCTATTCTGGCTCCTGTCCTCAGGCAAAAAATGATTGAAAATCCGGAAGCCGATGTGACTCTTGCCGGTCCCGGGATGCTGGCAGCTCTTTTTGCAGACATTCCCCATCTCTCTTATATCGGAATAGACAAACGTGCCGGAATCCTGAAAATCTTCAGGCGCTTGATGGAATGCCGGCCCACCGTTGTGGCGGACCTGCATTCCGTAATCAGGTCATTTATTCTGGATTTTCTTTTTATTCTTCATCTGATTCCTGTGCACCTGATGTCCAAGCAGCGTATGATGAGGAAACGCCTGTTGAAAAATAAAAATGTCCGACTTGAGGCTTCATGGCAGAGGTACGATTATGTTTTGCGGCAGGCAGGGCTGAAAGGAGTAGTGGAGATGCCTCCTTATATCGTTCATTCCAAGTCATTCGACGGTGTGAGGAGGGTAGGCATAGCTCCTTTTTCTACAGCGAGAGGGAAAGATTATCCTGTGGAAAAGATGGAAATGGTTTTGGAAAAATTATCTGTCCAACCGTTGATGGAAATCCATCTTTTCGGAGGAAAAGAACATTATCGGTTTTTCACTGAATGGGCCGAAAAATATTCCAATGTGTTCATTCCGCATTCAGAAACTTTCGCAGATGAATTGGAACTGATGAAACGGCTGGACGTTATGGTTAGTATGGATTCTGCCAATCTGCATTTTGCTTCTGCCGTCGGTGTTCCCGCTGTTACGGTATGGGGGGCCACTCATCCTTTTTGTGGATTCGCCCCATGGCGGCAGAATCCGGAATGGTCTGTACAGCTCGATTTGCCTTGCAGGCCTTGTTCCATTTATGGGAGCAACCCCTGTGAAAAAGGAACATATGAATGTATGGAATCCATTTCTCCGGAAATGATAGTGGAAAAGATTATGATGGTATTGAATCAATAAAAAAAGAAGCATCATTTCAGATACTTCTTTTTTCCTTCTTAACCAAAAACTTAACCTATGAAAAAACAATCTGCTTTAAGGTAAGCAAAGGCTGTGCCAAAGTCAGTCAAGATCATCTCCAAAGGAAAAGTTTTTAGGATTTTTGGCCACGACCCCCTTGTTCTTGTACCATTGGCGTATTCTTTTCAAATCTGCCTGGGCATTATCGCTAAGTTCTATCTTTTCTCCTCTTCCGACAGTTTTTGTCTTCCAGTCAAAGTATCCGGTGTAAACGGGAACTCCGGCAGCGCGGGCGATAGTGTGGAAACCTGTTTTCCATTTTTTGACCGCTTTCCTTGTCCCTTCGGGAGCCAGACATAAGTGGAGGGAGTCTCTTTTTTTGAATTCTTCCACCATTTGTCTGACCAGACTGGAACTTCCCTTTGTGCTCCTGTCAACCGGAATGGCTCCGCAAACGTTTATCAGTATGTTTTTTAAAGGCCACTTGAAGAATTCCTGCTTTATCATAATCCGGGCCTTGCCACCTACGGATGTATAGTATAACCATGAAATGATAAAGTCAGATATGCTGGTATGGGGGACACCGAGAATTATACATTTGGGCTCCTCCACGATACCTTCACCTGCCTTCCATCCCAGCAGACGAAGCATTTTTTCTGCTGTTTTCCGTTTCATCGATTCTTATAATCTGTCGAGGTCCACTTCTATGGAATCCAAATCGGAACGGAGGTTTTGTCTGATGAAACTCTGCCTGTCGGGTGTGTTCTGTCCCATATAGAATTCCAGAATGGTGTTGATGTTGTCCTGAGGTGATATCCTGACCTGGTCGAGTCTCATTTTTTCTCCGATGAATTCCTTGAATTCGTCTTGTGATATTTCACCGAGACCTTTGAATCTGGTGATTTCCTGATCCTTTCCCAAGGTTTCCATCGCTTTCGTCTTTTCATCAATATTGTAACAATAGATAGTCTGTTTCTTGTTCCTTACACGGAAGAGAGGGGTTTGTAAAATGTAAAGGTGCCCTGTGCGTATAAGATCGGGATATAATTTCAGGAAGAATGTCATCAGCAGGAGTCTGATGTGCAGTCCGTCATTATCGGCATCGGTGGCGATGATGACTTTGTTATATCTGAGATTATCGATGTCGTTGTCTATATCCAGTGCGGCCCGCAACATTACCAGCTCTTCATTTTTTGTCAGTTCATCCGATTTCTTTATGGCATTGAGAACCTTTCCTCT
Source organism: Candidatus Coprenecus sp. (assembly GCA_045640205.1). Taxonomy (GTDB): domain Bacteria; phylum Bacteroidota; class Bacteroidia; order Bacteroidales; family UBA932; genus Minthomonas. Next base: position 6,271 of record JAZUEO010000036.1, read on the forward strand.
GAGACTGAATACCGCCTGTGTCTTGACATCGCGTATTTTCGTTATGGAACCGCTGGCTGAATCTCCCTCTGTGATGAACAGTGAAGATGCGTCGCGGAGGGGGGTTTTGGCATCGGTCAGATGGATGTGGCAGTCGCGAAGTTTCCTGTTACAGAGACTGGCTTTCTTCAGTTTTTCTCTGGTGCCCTTGTCGATGGCTGTCTTGGCCTTTCTTTTCTTCTCGGATTCCTGTATCCGTTTCTGTATGATTCCGGCAGTCTCCGGGTTCTTGTGCAGGTAATTGTCAAGATGTTCCTGAATGAAATCGCAAACGAACGAACGGATGGAGGGTCCCTCATCCTTGTTCACATCTTTCGAATTCAGTTTTGTCTTAGTCTGGTCACCGAAAATAGGCTCCATTACCTCTACGCTGACAGCTCCGATAAGAGATTCCCGTACATCGGAAGGATCATAGTCTTTTTTATAGAAATCCTTTAGAGTTTTGGCCACGCCTTCGCGGAAAGCGGCCAGATGCGTGCCGCCTCTTGTAGTGTTCTGCCCGTTTACGAATGAGGAGATGTCCTCTCCGTTGATATCTCCGTGGGTGATTACGATTTCTATGCCGTCACCGGTGAGATGAATCGGTTCATACAGGGGGGCTTCGGAAAGATTATCCTTTACAAGATCAAGCAGTCCGTTTTTCGAAATATATTCATCTCCGTTGAGTTTCAGGGTAAGTCCGGCATGAAGGTACGAATAGTTCTTGACCATATTCGTGATAAAGTCAAGATTATACTTATATCCGGTGAATATGGTATCATCAGCGTGGAAAATGATAAGGGTACCGTTCTTTTCTTTAGTTTCGCTTTCTCCTTTTCCTGTCAGTTCACCCGCTGAAAATTCGGCCCAGGTGCTATGCCCGTTCTGGAATGATTCGACGTGAAAATAGTCCGAGGTGGCGTTTACTGCTTTCAGTCCCACACCATTCAGTCCGACGGAGACCTTATAGTTTTTAGTATTGAATTTCCCTCCAGTGTGCATCTGACTGGCCGCCTGAATGAGCTTTCCCGGAGGAATGCCCCTCCCGTAGTCCCTGATTTTGACAGTGGTGTCTTCTATCTGGATGTCAATGCTTTTCCCGAAACCGGCGGCATATTCATCCACGGCATTGTCCAGTACTTCCTTGACCAGAATATAGATGCCGTCATCCGGGTATGAACCGTCTCCGGTGTTCCCTATATACATACCGGGCCTTTTCCTTATGGCTTCGTTCCATTCAAGATGCTCGATGGATTCGCTGTTATAATCGGCTGCGTTCAGTGATGTTTTTTGATTCCCTTCGACCATATTCATCCAAATAAGAAATTTTTATGCGCAAAAATAAGAAAATATCTTCAGAATGCGTGATTGAATCCGGCGCATATCGCCCATTGTCCGTGTGAACCGAAACCGAAATCGATGCGGAAAATTTCTCCTTTCAGATTCAACCTGTAGCCGATGCCGATGCTCGGTAGGAATTTTGAAAAATCAATGGAGCGAAGACTTGGAAACAATGTACCTGCCCCTCCCCAGGCCACGATTCCGTGCACAGGGGTGAACCATTGCCTGAGTTCCAATTGTGCGCATGCGATTTTACTGTCCCGATATCTGCCCGCATAGTATCCGCGCATCCTGGAATCGCCCCCGAATACCCCCCAATTCATCCAGTAGGCCCCGGATGAACTGAAATCGGCGTAAAAATCTGCGGCAAGGGTGGCTTGGTGCCACAGTGGAACGAAAAAATCGAATGTCGCCGTACAGCGGAAACCCTTTCCTCCGCCGAATGCCGGCCGGAATGTGTTTTCAGATTTGATGTAAATACCTTTTTCCTGAAGGTCTTGCTTTTTTTTCGTATCCACTTCAAGCACTGCTCCTATGAGAAAAGAATTGTAATTTTCGCTATGATTCACATCCTGATTCTTTCCCGAAAATTTATTCAGTCTGATGGAATCGAACCCCAGTGCAGGTCCTATGGCCAAACTTCCGAATTTGAAGAGAATATCGGTTCTGATACCGAAAGACAGATTCCTGAATTCTGCATAAGTTCCTGTGTCGCATTCGTTGAATCCTATACCGTAGAGTCGCTCGGGTTTATAGCGGACCGAGGCGTCATATCGTATCTGCAGATGCTCAAGCCATGTGTCTGCATAAGGTGAATGCCAAGTCCCGTTTATACTGGTAAGGAGATAAAGATTGGTGGAGGCAGCCAATGAAACGCTCAGATTCGAGAATGGAATGCGCTTGTCAACTGTTCCCCTGTATGAGGCTTTGAAGCCGCCCATCCCCAGAAGTCCGGTCTCAGGCGTATAGACCACGCCGCAGGTAGGAGTGGCTTTGAATTTCTCTTTGTCCGTGCGCAGTAACTGCGGGTGCCATTTCAAATACCGGTCAAGCTCCTGCCGGACCAGAATAAGTGAATCTTTCATTTCCTGTGCATAGACATTCTGTGTGTACAGGAAAGAAAGCGTAATAATGGTAATCAGGGGTTTCGGGAATCTCATATCATCCCGCCTTCCGAGGTGACCAGTTTCAGCATCTTGGCCAGAGAGCGCTCCCAGTGAGGCGTTTCGACTCCGAAGGCCGTGCGTATGAGAGTTTTGTCAAGTATTGAAAAGCGAGGCCTTTCGGCGGGGGAGGGCATCATATCGGTGGATATGGGACTGATTATGCAATCTATGTGTTTCAATTGGACTATTTTGGAGGCAAACTCAGCCCATGAGCATTTCCCTTCATCGGTGTAATGGAAAATTTCTCCGTAGCGGGGGATGGTATCCAATTGGGGCAGGATGTGCAGAATGGCCTGTGCCAAATCCCGCGCGTATGTGGGAGTTCCGAATTGGTCGTCCACGACGTTGATTTCCCCTTCTGCCGATTTGCGCAGTATGGTTTTGACGAAATTGGAACCCCACGAAGAGTAGAGCCATGCAGTCCTGATGATTATGGATTTGACTCCGGAATGCTGTATGGCCACTTCTCCGGCACGTTTCGTGCGTCCGTAGGCGGATTTGGGATTTGTCCTTTCCGCTTCGAACCACGGAGTGTTCTTCCTGCCGTCGAAGACGTAGTCAGTGGATATGTGAATGAGTGTGGCATCGTGTGCGGCTGCGGCTTCGGCCAGGGTGGCAGCACCGATGCAGTTTATCCGATAAGCCAGTTCTTCTTCCTCTTCGGCTTTGTTTACGTTCGTATATGCTGCGCAATTGATGATTTTACCGATACTGTGGGCTGTGATAAATGCTTCCACGCCTGCGCGGTCGCAGATGTCAAGTTCAGATACATCAGTGAAGATGAACCTTGCATCGTCGTGGCTCAGGAATCTCAGTTCGTTGCCGAGCTGCCCATTCGCTCCGGTTACAAGAATCTTTTCCATTTGAAATGTTTTTTTGTTCTGCAAAGATAAACTCAAAAAATGTATCTTTGTCCTTTATTACAGAATAACTGTCGTATATGGATTATAATACTCAAAGAGAACATTTGGTGATGCCTGAATACGGACGCTATATTCAGCAGATGATAGAACAGGTGAAAAAGATAGAGGACCGGGAAAAACGAAATGAGCAGATGCAGGCTGTCATCAATGCCATGGCGGCATTGAATCCACAGCCGAGGGATGTGGCTGATGCGCGCAGGAAGTTTTGGGACCAGGCTTTTCAGATAGCAGGTTATGAACTTGACGTCGATTCTCCCTATCCCGTTCCGAGCAAGGCGGATTATGATGAGCGCCCCCAGCAGATAAAACTGGAAACACTTCCCTTGAAGGCTGCCCATTACGGGAGGAATATTCAGAACATGATTGAAGAAATCGCATCGAGGCCGGATGGTGAGATGAAGAATCTGATGATAAAAGCATTGGCTTCCTATATGAGACAGCAGTACCTGATATGGAACAAGAATACGGTTTCAGAGGAAACTATCTTCGCTGATATAGCCAAATTATCCGAAGGAAGACTGGTAGTGCCTGAGCATATTCATCTGGATGCGGTTTCTGCGAAGGAGAATTTCTCCCGTCCTGGTCTTATGACGATGGATTCGGGCTTCGGAAGACCGCACTCGAAAGGGAAAAAGAACAATTCTAAAAAGCGTTGGAAAAAATGATGGAATCCGGAAGAGAAGTCGATAACAATGCAAGGGACACTATCCGTGTAATGGCCGGACTGTTCCTGTCTCTTTTCACCATATTCTGTATGGTATCTCTTGTCTCTTTTCTCTTTACCTGGATTTCGGATCAGAGTCTGGAAATGAACCCCGATTTCCTGAATGATTCTGTCATGGCATCCAATTGGGGTGGAAAACTCGGTTATAAACTGGCGGCTTTCCTTTTCGCTTCACTTTTCGGTTTCGGTGCCTTTGCAGTTCCTGTCTTTTCCGGAATATCCGCTGTGGCCTGTTTCCGTGTCCGGAAAGTCAATCTCTGCAAGGTATTGCTCATTTGCCTGTTCGGATGTGCGGTCGTATCGCTGGCCTGTTCATATATATGTTCCTTTTCGCCCTCTTATGTGGCTCTTTTCGGTAACGGGACCGGTGGCTCATATGGTTTCTATGCCAATAAATGGCTGATATCTATGTTGGGCTCCCTTGGGACAGGCTGTCTTGTCTTTTTCGTGTGTGCCGTATGGGGAATGTTTCTGAGTAAACGAGTGACCTCGTGGATAGGTCTTGTTTTCGACAAATTGTTTTCGCCGCGTCCCAAGAAGACAGAATCTGTAGAATCCGAAACAGGACAGATGTCCGTGGAGGAAGGCGGGGAAGAGGGAAATGAAGAACAGGAGTGTCTGGAAGTGCAGGAAAGTCAGGAAAGTCAGGAAAGTGAAATGGGATTGGGTGATGGAATAGAATTGGAAAGCGTGGACGTCCCTGTCGCGGAATCGGGATCACCGGATGAAAATGCTGATAGCATCGGTCTGGATGAAGTGGTTCTGCCATCTTTTGAAGATGTCGCTCAGGAGAATTATTCCCCGCTGGATGAAATCGATGGAGCCGCCGATAAAGCCGCCGATAAAACCGCCAATGAAACCGCCAATGAAACCGTTGGTGAGTCTGTCATACCTGAAGAAAATCCGACATCTTCGTTCGAAGTGGTCGAGAATGAGAATCCAGATGAACTTCCATTGTCCAAGTGGCGCGAAAAATATGACCCGAGACTCAGCTTGAGTCACTTCAAACTGCCTTCTACAGATTTTTTGGATGAGTATGCTGATTCCAGATATGTTCCTACACGAGCTGAACTGGAACAGAATAATCTGAAAATTGTTCAGGCGCTCAGAAGTTATAAAATCTCCGTGACCAAGGTGTCAGCGAAAGTCGGTCCCACAGTCACTCTCTTCGAAGTGGTTCCGGCACCTGGAGTCAAGGTATCTCAGATAAAGAGTCGTGAAGAGGATATCGCGAGAGAACTTGCGGCCGTAGGGGTACGTGTCGTATTCATACCTGGCTCCAATGCCATAGGCATCGAAGTGGCTAATTCCAAGGCCAGCATAGTCTCGATGCGTTCGGTCCTCGAGGATGTCAAGTTCAGGGAGTCGAAGATGGAACTTCCTGTGGCCATAGGAAAGACCATTTCCAATGAGACAATGATATTCGACCTGGCCAAAATGCCCCACCTTCTCGTGGCCGGAGCCACAGGTCAGGGTAAATCGGTCGGACTGAATGCCATTATTACTTCATTGCTTTACAAGAAGCATCCTTCTGAACTGAAACTCGTGCTTGTGGATCCGAAGAAAGTGGAACTCTCACTTTATTCTCCGATAGAAAATCATTATCTGGCCAAACTTCCCGATTCCGAGGATGCCATCATAACCGATACGGACAGGGTGGTTTACACTTTAAAATCTCTTTGCAAACTGATGGATAGAAGGTACGACCTTCTCAAGGCCGCGAGAGTCAGAAACATCAGGGAATACAATGAGAAATTCCTGTCACGCCAGTTGAATCCGCAGAAAGGACACGACTTTATGCCATACATCGTGGTCATTATCGATGAGTTTGCAGACTTGCTGATGACGGCAGGACGAGACGTGGAAGAACCTATTACACGTCTGGCCCAGTTGGCACGAGCCATCGGTATTCATCTTGTCATCGCCACCCAGAGACCTACCACCAATATTATAACCGGAACTATCAAGGCCAATTTCCCTGCCAGGATAGCATTCAAGGTTATGACAGGAATCGATTCCAAGACTATTCTGGACCAGACAGGGGCGAACAGACTTATCGGAAGGGGAGATATGCTGATATCCACAGGAAGTACCGACCCCATCCGCGTTCAGTGCGCTTTGGTGGATACACCGGAAGTGACCAAGGTGACGGAATTCATAAACGGACAGACAGGATTCGGAACGGCATATCTGCTTCCTGAATATCATCCTGATACGGATGATGGCAGTTCATCGTCCGCTACTGTTCAGAAAGGAAAAGGCGTGGACAGGGATGATTTGTTCGATGAGGCTGCCAGGCTGGTAGTCCGGGAACAGTCGGGTTCCACCTCATTGCTTCAGCGCAAGATGGAAATCGGATTTGCGAGAGCGGGACGTCTGATGGACCAGCTTCATGATGCCGGTATTGTAGGACCGTCGGAGGGCTCCAAGGCGAGGCAGGTACGTGTGACCACCCCTGATGCTTTGGAACGGATTTTGGATGAACTTCATCAAAACAGTTTCTGATGAGATGACTTCCTGCTTGTGGCTTCTGCTTGTTATGGTATGCTCCGCCCCTTCTTCCGGTCTTTTGGAGAAGATGCAGGAGAAGTTGGCTTCCCTGGGTACAGTGAAAATTTCTGTCAATGTTCAGGGCTCTGACGCTACTGTTTTTACTGACGGCATGGGATACCATCTGAAGTCGGAGGCCGTGGAAGTGTGGAGTGATGGGCAAACCAGATGGATATATGGTACGGACAGCGGGGAAATCACCGTTTCTTATACTGATGCAGATTCGGAGGATATATTCGAAAATCCTGTTGTCTTATTGAATTCCAGACTTCTGAACAGTTATGATGTGGTTTCGGAAAAAGCTTCTCAGATTCTTCTCAGGGCAAGGAAAAACTTAAAGCTGAGTTATCCTCAGATAGAAATATCGGTCGATGGACAGGGATGGCCGGACAAACTTACACTGAAGTCGGCTTCCGGTGAACAATATATAATTCAGATAGTATCCATTTCATCTGTTTCTTCGGATTCCGGTATTTCTTTCAAACCATCTGAAGCGCTTTTGAAAAAGTCATTCGTCAATGATATGAGATAGACGGACCCGGCGTGATGCAGGCCATAAATTGTTGGCCCTGCTTCCTATGTTCTTTACAAACCCGACCGGGTGTCCAAGGTATGTCAGCAGTAGGTATCCTTTCGGTGAGTCGGGGAATGTCAGGGTTTCGCATCGTATGAAGCGGGAGGCTTCATCATAAGTCAATTCCACTTCAGGGAAAATATTCCGTTTCAGAACTTCACTGAATGCGAGGTCAGGTTCCGGAATGAGTGTCGTCTTTCCGTTTCTGTCTGTCAGAATCGTGGCGAGGGAGGATGCTGACCTGATGGCTTTCAATTTCGATTCTATGAAAAGCATTCTGTCCAGACAGTCGGAAGGATATGCCTTGAGGAGATTTCCTTTTAGGATAGGGATGAAATTTTCCTGAAGAAATGGAATCTTTGCCTTGTAATATGATTTGGTGACTGATTTCCGAGTGATTTGGCTGGCGGAATTTTTTAATGATATTCCATTTTTCCTGAGGGCAGCCATAAACAGCCCTTCCCCGTGTACTTTTCCCGGATATAAATGTTCCTGCTCCAAAATTTCCATTCCGAACCCGGAGACCATCCATTCCGTATTGTCTTCGTTTTCTGAATGATTGAAAGTGCAGGTCGAGTAAATCAGAAGCCCTCCCGGTTTGAGCGATTCGATGGCATCGGATATGATTCTTCTCTGCCGCGCAGCGCAGAGGGTTACATTCTCTTCACTCCATTCAGCGATGGCTCTGTCATCTTTTCTGAACATACCTTCTCCGGAGCAGGGCGCATCTATAAGAATTACGTCGAAGAAATGTTTCAATTTTCCGAAATCCGAAGGGTCGTTGTTGGTGACTACGACATTCGAATCACCCCATCTGGAGAGATTGTCCGCCAGGACGGTGACTCTGGAACTGATTACCTCATTGGAGACCAGCATTGCCCCCGGTATAGTGTCCAGGAGGGAGAGAAGATGAGTGGATTTGCCACCCGGGGCGGCACACAAATCCAAAACGTTGAATTCTTGGCCGGAATGGATGTCTGCGTAAGTGAAAAAATGCTCCAGAACCATCGAACTCGACTCCTGGACATAGTAACATCCGCACTGGAAGAGGGGGTCATTGGTGAAGACTGGCCTTTGGCTGAGAAGGAATCCGTATTCAGATACATCCAGAGAGGCTGTTATGGGGAGAGAGAGCTCCTGCCGGGCGTCTTTTATCTTGCGTGGGTTGATGCGGACGGTAACCGGTGGAGGACTTTGCAGTGTCTCAAGCAGAGCATTGGCCTCTGTGATTCCCAAATCGGAACGGAGTCTTTTGATAAATGCTTCTGGAAACACTATGAAAACTGTTCCGGTTTCATTTGTGATAAATCGGGCATTTCACCTTTGGTAGCGGCTTCTATCTGGTCGGTGAGCTTGTCAAGGGCGGATTGGAGTTTGCTGCCGAGCATCATTTTCATCATCATATTGAGTTCTGCGTCCACTTCGATGTGGAACAGGGTGCTGTCAAGTCCTACTGGGGAGAGGTGGAAGGAGACGAGAAAAGGAAATGGAGCCATTTCGTCTCCCTCAAGGGAAACATAACTGAACGGAATCCGCTCCCGGATGCGTACACCGAGAGAAAATCCTTTTACGGTTATTCGGATGTTATCTTTCTGTGCAGATACCGCTGTCTGGTACTGTGGTGGAACATTGCCGGTAAAGCGGGTGAAATCATCGAAAAGACTGAAGACTGAAACTATAGGTTTCGCTATGATGATATCCTTTCCAGATACGTGTGTCGATGACATATCAGTTGTGCTGTTCTGTACCCCAGACAGATGGTCTTACACGCCAGTCGCGCAGAGTATCGATGTCATCTTCCCCGATGTAGCCGGATTCTTTGGCTGTGTCTATCATAGTGTCGTAGTTCGATAAGGTGTGGAGTTCTATTCCAGCCATTTCGAATGCGTTGCGCGCTACGTCGAAATTATAGGAAAAGAGGGCTACCATACCTTTGATGATGGCTCCGTCTTTAGTCAGCGCCCTGGCGGCATTCAGACTGCTCTTGCCGGTGGATACAAGGTCCTCGATGACCACTATTCCGGCTCCCTGCGGGACCATTCCTTCGACTTGATTACCCATTCCGTGGTCTTTCGGCGCCGAACGTACATATACGAAGGGAAGCCCGAGAATGTCCGCGACGAGGGCTCCCCAGGCGATTCCTCCTGTCGCCACTCCTGCGATGATTTCCACGTCGGAGAAATTGTTTTTGATGATATTGATTATGGAATTCACCATATGTTTCCTGATTTCAGGAAATGAAAGACTCTTTCGTGTGTCGCAGTATATGGGGGATTTCCATCCTGAAGCCCAGGTGAAGGGTTTTGACGGGCTGAGCTTTATCGCTTCGATGTCAAGCAGATACTTGGCTATGGTCTGTTCTGTAGTATTCATACCAATTCTTTTGTTTTATGCAAAGATAATGTTTTTAACGCGATATCCTAACTTCGAAACAGATTCTTGGGTGGTAAGCAAATCGGACACTCCTGTTCACGGGTTTTTAC
>JAZUEO010000037.1:0-3286 GCA_045640205.1 Candidatus Coprenecus sp.
CATACTGGTAGCTATGCCTTCGGGATTGTCATAACCTATAGCGGTGATTCCCAAGTCGTTGATGGGGAGTTGGATTTCGCCGCAGCATTGCTGGCAGGCCACGAGTCCGGTAACTGAACGGTCCACTTTATTGGTCAGCCAATCCTTGCAGGCGACAGATTCCATCTGCAATACTTTTTCGACGCTTTCCATTATCTGCTCCGGGGTCTTGCTGTCCAAAGTGGCGGAGGAAGGTTCGCTGAAGCCGCCTTTCCCGTCAGCACCTCCGGTAGGTGTGTGGTCCGTCAGAATACTCTTCGGGGTAGAACCGAACATATCTTCGAGCTGCATATCTATGGGGGATATTCCGGTCTTGCCATCCTTGAAGGTGAAGTTCTTTTCACCGGTCACTTCTCCTACCACATAAAATGGTGCGCGTTCACGTTCTGCTATCTTGCGCAGTTCTTCCACGTCATCTTTTTTTATGGCTATACCCATTCTTTCCTGGGATTCGTTTCCTATGATTTCCTTGAGGGAGAGGGTGGGGTCACCGATGGGGAGGGCATCGATGTCGATGTTTCCTCCATTTTCTTCGACGAGTTCGGAGAGACAGTTCAAATGTCCTCCGGCACCGTGGTCGTGAACAGAAACGATGGTGTTATAGTCTTTTTCGGAAAGTGCCCTGATGGCATTGTAAACGCGTTTCTGCATTTCAGGGTTACTGCGTTGTACTGCATTGAGCTCGATGGAATTGGCATATTCTCCTGTGTTTACGGACGATACTGCACCGCCGCCCATTCCTATGCGGTAATTGTCACCCCCGAGAAGAACTATTTTGTCACCCTTGACCGGGGTGTCCTTGAGAGAGTCTTTTCTTTTGGCGAAGCCGATACCTCCGGCAAGCATTATGACCTTGTCATAACCATACTGGCGGGTGCTTCCGTCGGGGTCGTTTTCCACGTGTTCGAGGGTGTCAAGGGATCCGCAGATAAGTGGCTGCCCGAATTTGTTTCCGAAGTCTGACGCTCCGTTGGAAGCCTTTGTCAGAATCTGCTGTGGCGTCTGATAAAGCCAGGGACGTCCTTCCGTCTGTTCCCAGGATCTTGGGGCTATACCTTCGGGGGTGGCGGCTGCTTCTTCCGGAGTCATCGCCCCTGCGGAAGAAGTTTCTTCAAAACGTGGATAAGATGTCATATAGCACGCGGTGCCCGCGATGGGGAAGGAGCCTTTGCCTCCGGCTATCCTATCTCTTATTTCTCCTCCCGAACCGGTGGCCGCACCGTTGAACGGCTCGACGGTGGTGGGGAAGTTGTGGGTTTCGGCCTTGAGGGAAATAACGGTCTTCTCCTCCTTCATTTTGAAGAAATCGGGTTTGGTCGCGGTGGCAGGGTAGAATAGTTTGACTTTCGGTCCTTCGATGAACGCGCAATTGTCCTTGTAGGCGGAAACTATGCGGCCGGGGTTGGTCTTGGACGTTTTCTTTATCATCTGGAAAAGAGTGGATTCCATCTCGATGCCGTCGATGATGAATGTGCCGTTGAATATTTTATGGCGGCAGTGTTCCGAATTGACCTGTGAAAATCCGAATACCTCGCTGTCTGTGAGCGGTCTCTTGAGTTTTTTGCTCAGATTCTTGAGATATTGTATCTCGTCTTTCGATAGGGCAAGCCCTTCCTTGAGATTATATGCCTCGAAGTCAGTGATATATTCTACGGCATCAGGCTGCTTGTCTATGGTGAAGATGTTTTGGTCGAGAGTATGGTAGATGCGCTGAAGCATCTTGTCGTATTTTATTTCACTGTCCCCTTTTTCTGGAGAAACAGGGAAATATTCTTCGATTCTGGATATGCCGCAGATGTTCATATTTCTGGTAATTTCCACAGCAGTAGTGCTCCAGGGGGTAATCATTTCACGTCTGGGACCGATGAACGTGCCATCGATGGTGCCGGAAGGGACTGATTCTGTTTCTGAAAATAACCAGTTTAATGCGTCTGTCTCTTCTTTTTTTAGAGAATGGTCACACTGGACCGCGAGAATATGCTCGGTGTTGGAACGGAAAAAAAGTATCATTTAAGAAATCAGATATTATGTTTCGTGTAATCCGCAAAAGTAATATTTTTTCTGCGTAAAATGCTACTTTTGCGTGAAGAAACACTTTGTATATAACGTGCTATGAAATTCATCAGTTGGAATGTGAACGGTCTCAGGGCTGTATGTGGCAAGGGATTTGCAGAAATATTCAATAAATTCAATGCCGATTTCGTGTGCCTTCAGGAGACTAAATTACAGGCAGGCCAGATAGAACTGAATTTTCCGGGGTATGAATCCTACTGGGATTTTGCCGAAAAAAAAGGCTATTCAGGCACTGTGATTTTTACACGAATCAAACCACTTTCAGTAAGGTATGGCTTGGGAATGGAGGAACACGACAGGGAAGGGCGCAGTGTTACGTTGGAAATGGAGGAGTTCTATTTAGTTTGTGTCTATACGCCTAATTCTCAGGATGAGTTGAAGCGCCTGCCTTACCGTATGCAGTGGGAGGACGCTTTCCGTAGTTATTTGAACCGTCTGGCCTCCGAAAAACCTGTCATAGTCTGTGGTGACATGAATGTGGCGCACGAGGAAATCGACCTTAAAAATCCATCCACTAACCATTTCAATGCCGGTTTTTCGGATGAGGAAAGGGCTAAGATGACCGAACTTCTCTCTTCCGGTTTCACTGACAGTTGGCGTTATCAGCATCCGGCAGAACAGAAATTTTCCTGGTGGTCCTACCGGATGAGGGCCCGCGAGAGGAATGTGGGGTGGCGCATCGACTATTTTCTGGTTTCCGATTCCTTGAAAGACAGAATACAGCACACGGACATCCTTAATGATGTCTATGGCTCCGATCACTGCCCTGTAGAATTGTCGCTGGATTTTTAGAAGCTGTTTAAACCTTACAAAACCCTTGAAAATCATCGTTTCGTACCGGAACAGGCCTTGGTAATTATTTATGGACCGCATAGAGTAAGGGCCAGTTAACATATTAGTATGATAGCCACTAGATAAGGTGGTAAAATTTACATAAGTGGTAAATCTCTACTTCCACGAGAATGGAACTTAGAAGCTGTTTAAATTTCAATCATAAATTTTGTTATACATAAGCCGGCAGAAGGCGAGTTGAACCATCGCCACTCCGGTTTCTGAGTAAAATTCGTAGTCCATGGCAATCCTTCTGAAGTTTTCCAGCCACGAGAAAGACCTCTCCACAATCCATCGCAGGGGAAGAACCGCGAACTTCTTTGAGGATTCATCAGGTCTGAGG
>JAZUEO010000038.1:0-4494 GCA_045640205.1 Candidatus Coprenecus sp.
GCCGATGAGATACACATTGCTCTCAGCCTCCATCATCCTTCTGGCGGCATTCTGCTTTATGGGCTATATGCGCCAGAGCGCCGAAACCATCTTCGCTGTATTTCCGCTGCTGGCCGTAGGCATCACCCCCATTCTCGGAAAAACTGTTGACAATAAGGGAAAAGCCGCCACGATGCTCGTGCTCGGTTCTCTCCTGCTGATAGCCTGCCACCTCACCTTCGCGTTCATACTCCCCCTATTCAAAGGCTCCGCCGTCGGTGGTACTATAGTGGCATATGTCACCATCCTGGTTCTGGGAGCTTCCTTCTCTCTGGTTCCCGCAGCCCTTTGGCCCAGCGTTCCGAAACTGGTGGATTCCAAGGTAATAGGTTCAGCCTACGCACTCATTTTCTGGATTCAGAACATAGGTCTCTGGCTCTTTCCTCTCCTCATCGGCAATATTCTCGACAGCTCCAATCCGGAAATCGTCGAGGCTGTCAAAGCCGGGACTATGATGCCGGAAGTGGCGGCGGTGTCGTATGACTACACAGCTCCGCTCATTATGCTCGCCTGCCTCGGAGTGGCCGCACTGCTCATCGGGTTGTTCCTCAAATTCTGGGATAAGAAGAAAGGACTCGGTCTGGAACTGCCCAACATCAAATAAAGACACTATTTACTAACCAAATACATAAAAACGTTATGGCACTCAACAAAGTAATGCTGATAGGAAATGCAGGGAAAAATCCGGAAGTACGTCATCTTGAATCAGGAGTGGTAAAGGCTAATTTCACACTTGCCACATCCGAAAGATACCGGGACCGCAACACCGGAGAGACCAAAGAACAGACAGAATGGCACAACATCGTATGCTGGAGAACTTTGGCAGAAGTTGCCGAGAAGTATGTCAAGAAAGGCACCCAATTATATATAGAAGGTAAGATTACCTCACGCCAATACACCGACCAGACCGGTGCTTCCCGCACCATTACCGAGATAGTGGCGGACAATCTCCAGCTTCTCGGACGCAGGGCGGACAGTGATGAGGCTTCTCAGCCGGCGCCGAATGCATACCAGACTCAGCCCAAACCGGCCTACTCAGGCGGCAGTCAGACATACAATCAGTCACAGCAGCCAGCCCCGGCTCCCGTTCCCGCACCAGCTCCTGCGATGAATCCGCAGGAAGAGGATGACCTCCCATTCTGAAAATTCTGAAAATCAAAAAAAATAACAATAAACACAAATCCAATCATAAACCATGAAACAGGTAGATGTAGTATTAGGTCTGCAGTGGGGTGACGAAGGAAAAGGAAAGATAGTGGACGTCCTTTCAAAAAAATATCCGGTCGTAGCACGTTTTCAGGGTGGTCCCAACGCAGGGCACTCCATTCAGTTCGGAAACACATCATTCGTCCTTCATTCCGTTCCCTCGGGAGCATTCAGAGAAGGCACTGTGAATATAATAGGTAACGGTGTCGTTTTCGACCCCATCATCTTCCGCGAAGAATGCACGCAGCTCGAATCACTCGGTGTTCCTGTACGCGAAAGAATCGTCATATCGAAAAAGGCTCACCTCATTCTCCCCACCCACCGCACCATCGATGCCGCATCCGAAGCATCCAAGGGCAAATCGAAAATCGGTTCCACCCTCAAGGGTATCGGTCCCACCTATATGGACAAGACCGGACGCAACGGTCTGCGCATAGGAGACATACTTGCAGCTGACTTTCCCGCCAGATTCGAAGCTCTCAAGAACAAGCACATCGCTTACCTGAAACAGTTCGACTTCCAATACGACCCCGAGGCCAATCAGGAACAATGGATGGAAGCCATAGAATATGTCAAGACCTTCCCCATCGTGGATGGAGAATATTACATCAACTCCCTCCTTGCCGAAGGCAAGACTGTTCTGGCAGAAGGAGCACAGGGCTCGATGCTTGACGTGGACTTCGGTTCATACCCTTTCGTAACCTCATCCACCACCACCTGTTCCGGTGCCTGCCTCGGTCTCGGAGTGGCGCCTTCCTCCATCGGAAACGTCTTCGGTATCTTCAAGGCTTACTGCACCAGAGTCGGCAGCGGTCCCTTCCCTACTGAGCTCTTCGATGAAACCGGTGAAAAACTCCGTCAGGCCGGTCATGAATTCGGAGCCACCACAGGTCGTCCCAGAAGAACCGGATGGCTCGATATCCCTGCCCTCAAATACGCGGTAATGCTCAACGGTGTAACGGGTCTCATCATGATGAAAGCCGACGTGATGGATGATTTCGACACCATCAAGGTCGCAGTGGGATATAAGGTCAATTCAGAGGAAACCGACCGCGTTCCCTACGACACCTATGCGGAAGTAACACCTATATACAAAGAGTTCAAGGGGTGGAAAAAGCCTCTTTCCGGCATACGTGACGAGAAAGAACTTCCCGTTGAATTCAAGGATTACATCGCATTCATCGAAAAGAGCGTAGGAGTTCCTGTAAAAATCATTTCACTCGGTCCAGACAGAGACCAGACCATCGTAAGATAAAAAAGGTCGTGGGCAGTCTGCTTGAAAAGGTTAATTCTCCCGCAGACATCAGAAAAATGGACCTTGACCAGCTTGAGGTTCTGTGTTCTGAAATCAGGGAGTATATGGTCGAATGCTGCTCCCATAATCCCGGCCACCTCGGCGCAAGCCTCGGTGCCGTGGAACTGGCTGTAGCTGTCCACTACGTATTCGACACGCCCTATGACAAACTCATCTGGGATGTCGGACATCAGGCATACGCCCACAAAATCATCACCGGAAGAAAAGAAGCATTCCGTCGGAACAGAAGCAAAGACGGTTTGAGCGGCTTCCCGAAACGTTCTGAAAGCCCTTACGATTCATTCGGAGTCGGTCACGCATCGACATCCGTATCCGCCTCATTGGGAATGGCGGTTGCCGCAAGGCTGAACGGACAGAAGAAGAAAGTAATAGCCGTCATAGGAGACGGTGCCATGACCGGAGGGCTCGCATACGAAGGATTGAATCAGGCAGGATTTCTCAAGAATGACATTCTCGTCATCCTGAATGACAACGGTATTTCCATAGACCCCACCAGCGGAGCACTGCACAATCACCTTCTGCGCATCTCCACTTCCAAAACCTACAATAGCATAAAGACCAAAATCTGGAACCGCATATCCGCACCCACCCAAAAGCTGTTTCGAAAAATATCCTTCAGCACCAAGGCCGCGCTGATGAACAGCACTAAAGGTTCTATGTTCGAATCTCTCGGAATGAGATATTTCGGAGCCATAAACGGAAATGACATCCGGATGCTTGTAGAGACTCTCACCAGTCTCAAGGACATAGAAGGTCCCAAACTTCTGCACGTCATTACCAGAAAAGGAAAAGGGTACGCCCCTGCCGAAAAGAATCAGGAAATCTGGCACGCCCCGGGTAAATTCGACCCGGAAACGGGTGCGCGCACACCGGGATGTGCGGACATCTCCAGGTATCAGGATGTATTCGGCGAGACACTCGTAGAACTTGCCGGCCATAATGACAGAATAATAGCCGTCACCCCGGCCATGGCTTCCGGTTCCGGCCTGCTCCCTATGATGGACAAATACCCGGACAGGTGTTTCGACGTCGGAATCGCCGAACAGCACGCAGTCACTTTTTCGGCAGGCTTGGCCACAGAGGGATGGCTCCCCTTCTGCTGCATATATTCCACTTTTATGCAGAGGGGTTATGACGGCATTATACACGACGTCGCCCTGCAGGGACTCAAGGTGATTTTCTGCCTCGACAGAGCAGGACTGGTGGGAGAAGACGGACCGACACACCACGGAGCCTTCGATTTGGCATTCTGCCGCCCGATACCCGGGATAGCTATAGTTTCGCCACTGAATGAAACGGAACTGAGAAACCTCCTCTATTCCGTCCAGGATGACACTTACCCTGCCACAGTCATAAGATACCCGCGAGGTCTGGCACAGGGAGTACAATGGAGAAATCTTCCATTTTCCAAAATAGAATTAGGCAGGGCCAATCTGCTGCACGAAGGCTCCGGGATAGGAATTCTTTCCATAGGTCCCGTAGGGAATCTCGTCTGCGAAGCCGTGCGGGAAGCCTCTAAGAAGAATGTGGAGGTTATGCATTACGATATGAGATTCCTCAAGCCCATAGACACGGAAGCCATCGACAGGACAGCGGAGAAATGCCGCATAATCATAAGCGTGGAAGACGGCACGACCATAGGCGGTCTGCACGGCGCCGTAGCGGAATATCTGAGCGGAAAAGGATATACGGGGGAAATCATCAGTCTCGGCATACCGGACACTTTCATAGAGCAGGGAACGGTAAATGAACTCCGCTCTGAATGCAGTTTCGGGAAGGATGACATTTTTAGACAAATAATTGAAAAAAGTTTGGAGATAAAGAAATAAATCATACCTTTGCACTCCCAAAAGGAAATCGCCGAAGTAGCTCAGTTGGCCAGAGCAGCTGATTTGTAATCAGCGGGTCGGGGGTTCGAATCCCTTCTTCGGCTC
>JAZUEO010000039.1:0-3214 GCA_045640205.1 Candidatus Coprenecus sp.
TCTCTACACCCGGTGACCGTAACAAAAATGTCACCGACCTCCGCCGCTTCATCCATTGACATCACTCTGAAGCCATCCATCACCGCCTCCATCGCCTTTATCGGATTCACTTCAGTTATGACCACAGATGCCCCGAGTCCCTTGGCTCGCATAGCGACTCCCTTGCCGCACCATCCGTATCCGGCTACAACGGCTGTCTTTCCGGCCACTATCAGATTCGTGGTGGCATTTATGCCTGTCCATACGGACTGTCCTGTTCCGTATCTGTTGTCGAAGAAGTGCTTGCACCGTGCATTGTTGACCAGAACCATAGGGAACTTGAGCCGTCCTTCATGCTCCATCGCTATCAGTCTCATAATCCCTGTCGTAGTCTCTTCACATCCCCCCAGAACGTTTTTCAAAAGCTGCGGATACTCGGTATGTATGGTATGCACCAAATCTCCTCCGTCATCTATTATGATGTTCGGACCGGCCTCCAGCACACGTGTGATATGGTGATGATATTCCTCAGGGGTAACACCGTGCCAGGCGAATACATTCAGTCCATCGTGCACCAGGGCTGCGGCCACGTCATCCTGCGTGGAAAGAGGATTGCTCCCCGTAATATACATTTCAGCGCCACCGACAGAAAGCACTTTGCACAGATAGGCGGTCTTGGCCTCAAGGTGGATGGAAAGGGCTATCTTGAGTCCTTTAAAGGGTTTCTTCTCCTTGAACTCATCTTCAATGGTTCTGAGCAGGCACATATTGCTTTTCACCCACTCTATTTTCACCTGACCTTCACGCCACGATTCCGGAAACTTTATCTCAGACATTATCTCAGTTGTTAAGCATATTTTTACGTTTGAAAATAACCAGGACGCTTGCAATGGCCGCCAGCATAACACCGATAATGACGAAGAAATCCAGTTTTCCCCCTATCAGCGGAATATCCACGTTCATACCATAGACTGAAGCTATGAGAGTGGGAGGCATAAGAAGCAGGGAAACGAAGGTAAATATCTTCATTATTCTGTTCTGGTCAAGATTAATCAGACCCAGAACTGTATTCTGCAGATAATCCAGTCTTTCGAAACTGAAATTCGTATGATTAATCAGTGAAGCGATGTCCTTGTTCATCACGCTGAGTTTCGAAAATACGTCCCGGGGGAACTTGTCACTCTTGAGAATAGATGAAACCATTCTCTGCTTGTCCACGATATTTTCTCGCACCAGCATGGTATTTTCCTGTAACTGGTTTATATCCAGCAGGAATTCTTCGTTAACGTCATTACCTGCGTTCACTTTCTTGGAATACGAGTCTATCTCCTTGGCCATCAGCTCTATCATATCTGCATCAAGGTCGATTCGGTTTTCGAAAATTCCCACCAGAACGTGATAGCCTGTCGGATAAAGCTTGTGATTTATCTGTATTTTCCGCTGGATATCGGAGAAAGAACGCAACTGGGCATTTCTGATAGATACGATTATCCCTTCGCAGAGTATGAATGAGACCGCCTCCATCTGATATTCGTCCGGACCCGGAAGGAGAAAGTTGGTATTCATAAAAATAGTCGTCTCACTTTCCGAGTAGCGGGAAGAGGACTCGATTTCTTCAGCTTGTGCACGCGACTGAAGTGTAGTTCCCAAAAATTCTTCGACAGCCCTTTTCTCATCTCCGCCCGGGGAGAACAAATCTATCCACAATACATCGTCAAAACCGAGTTTATCTAGGATGCCTAGCGTCTGTGACGTTGATATCTGTCCTTTGTCCTTATAAAAAATCTGAATCATCTTTTTCCGATTTTGTCAGAACCGCATCAAACGGTTACTGACGGTTAAAAACTGTTTATGTTTTCTTCTTCCCGAAGAACCTGACAAACAGCTTCACCATCGGACGCGGAACGAGTAAGGATCGTATTTAGAAGACAAATAGACCTTTACGGACGCGGAACGAGCCGTCTCCTTCAAACCTGAAAGAAAGCATGTACGTACAACAACTGCCATTATCGTCCATAAAGAATAAAATTATGATTTGCAAAGGTACTTTTTTATTCCTAAAAAACAAAGAAAAGGCCGACCCTTTTTAGAGTCGACCTCCCGGAAGCAAGTCTGCCATCAGAGGACGGATTCATTCATCCGTCAGCCAATTTTACAGAACGTAGTATAGTTTTTCTATTTTAAATTTACCATTACCTGTAATTAAGAGACCGCCATTGTCAATATTCTTTTCCGGATCTCTCAAAAGACTTCCTTCCTCCCGGATATTGACTACCAAACGCCATTCAAGCCCAGTAGTATAGTCGCTGGTTTCTTCTGCCCTATAGAATTCGCCACTCTCATAGGCGTGCCACGATAGTCCGCGATAACAAGGATTCCAACCAAATGTAGTGACTCTTGGTGTGAAATTACTTTCGTTTTGATTCAAATCCGTCCCATAACTACTACCCAAATCGCTAAATACAACGACTAATTTGTTCTTGAGAGCATCCCATTGATCCGCGTCGAACGCAGCCAAATAGTCATTTGATCCATCTTCTTTCTGCTTATCCTGATGAGAACCCTTCAAGACGAACTTGTAGGTATTATGCCATTCCGAAGAAGGCACGATGCCGTCCGTGTTCTCCCACAGCAGACACATTCTGGGCGGAAATGTCACGTTGACATAATTGGAAGTGAAGCTTGACGTGAACGTATCGTTGGGCTTGTTTACATTCACGGCTACAGAATACGGCAAACCGCTATTCCCATACTTGGAAACGTCCGCCTTGATGGAAATGATGCCCTTTTCTTTATCCACGGAGAAATCCAGGATTTTTTCAGGTTCAAGTTTCTCAACGTCAGATGCCGATTTGGTCTGTACTTTCGTCATATAAACCGTGAAATCTTTTTGTTCGAGACTGCCGGCAGACGATATGGGGTCGATTGAAAGATCGAGAAGCATATGGTAGAATCTTGTACCGTCCTCCAGAGTATCAGTCACGACTTTCACGCTTCCGTCACTATAGGCAGGAATAATGGTAATGTCCTGAATCATCGCCTCCAGACTATTTTTAATCTCCGCGACTGTAGTTCCCAAATTGTCCAGGTCAGCCTGGGCGGCGGTTAAGGCCGCCTCTGTTGCGAATTTCGCTTCGACCCATTCCTTTTCTGCGTATTTGGAAAGATCTGTGGCCGCCTGTTCGAGAGCATCAATCCTGGAGCTCAAAGTGGCATCGGCTGCCTCAAGTTTTTC
>JAZUEO010000040.1:0-2069 GCA_045640205.1 Candidatus Coprenecus sp.
TGGCCCGGAGTGTCGATGATATTGATTTTCACACCCTTGTAAGGAACGGACACGTTCTTGGCCAGAATCGTAATACCACGCTCGCGCTCAAGATCGTTGTTATCCAATACAAGTGTGCCCAATTTCTCCTGGTTCCGCACCAGCGAAGCCTGATAAATCATCTTGTCGACAAGCGTCGTCTTGCCGTGGTCGACGTGTGCGATAATCGCTATATTTCTTATGTTCTGCATAGTCTGCTTTCTTAAAAACCCGCAAATTTACAAAAAATCGGAAAACATTTCAATTATCTGCATACACATACGCCCGTTATGATACGGACATTTCCAGAATCCGGCCCTGTCATCTGTCAGATTTGGCACAAATCCACCGGAATCGGGCAGAGCGCTCCAATACCACTCGCCGTCCGGGCATATTATGTGTTTTTTGATGAAGTCCCATTCCTCCAAAGCAGATTTCCTCCAATATTCATCCCCTGTCAGGATATACTGGTCCGAGCAGCCGACTACTGTCTCGGCCTGAACCCACCAGTCGCGGGATGCGTTGCGGTATCCTTTGGGAATGTCCGCCTCATATTCCATTCCGCCCTCGGGAGTGAAGCCTTCCATCGCTGCCCGAGCCATCCTGGATGCCATTGCGTCCACGCTTTCGCTGAGTTCACGGGCGGAATCACTGGTTTCAGCCTCGCACAGAACCGCGGCAGCCTCCCTCAAAAGCCAGGAAGCTTCTATATCGTGACCATAGGAGACCATAGAAGAAGTCAGATTGAAGTCTTCGTCAAAGAAAAGGCCCAGATGGCCGTCAGGCTGGACTATCCTGTCACGGAAAATGCATATCATATTCCTCACCGCCTCTGCAAGACTTTCGTCCTTCCACACCCGTAGAAGGGCCGAATAGGCCTCCAGTATATGCAGATGGGTGTTCATCGTCTTGGCATCGTTCTGGTCCTTGTCGCTGAGTCTCATATCCTCGATAGGATTCCATTCACGCGTGCAAGCTTCGATGTAACCGTTGCGGCTACGGTCAAGACTGTGCTCTTCTATGTCACGGTACAGCGAGCAGGCAAGACTCAAGGCCTCCTTGTCTCCACAGCAGCGGTAATATTCGGCAAGGCCGTAAATGGTGAAGGCTATCGCATAGAACTGCTTCTTCGTGTCACAAGGAGTGCCGTCAGAGTTCAGGCTCCAGTACACTCCTCCGAACTCCCTGTCAATAAAATGGTCAGCTATGTATCTGTATGCGGTCCCGGCCATTTCCAAATACTCCTTATTTCCCAGAATGCGGTATGCGGAAGAGAAAGTCCACAGGATTCTCGCGTTGAGGATTGCACCTTTTTCCGCATCAGGCACAGCCTGGCCCAGTCCGTCGATTCTGCCAAGGAATCCATCGCCGTCCGGCATGCGGTCCATCCAGAACGGCAGGATGTTTTCGGTAAGCTCCCGTTTCAGAGCGATTCGTAATTCTTTCATAGTGTAAAATTAAAAAAAAATCCACAACTTTGTAATGGTACACAAAAAGAAGTTCACAATGAAAATGCAGCTTGCAGCAAAACTGTCGGTCCTGGGACTGCTTGCAGCCCTGGCCATTCCTCTTAAAGGTCAGGCCTCTTCCCCTGAAACAAGACTCCAATACAACCCTGAAACGGGAGCCCTATACACCGGAAACGGGCCACGGGAGTTGATTGTGGAAGCATACGACGCACCGGATGAGGGAATCGAAGTGAATATGGTCCTGATAACCGACCTCAGCCTGATGTCCGAGAAAAAAGACACGATACTGACAAAGGTCGCATCCGCAAAAGGCCCCCATTCGACTCTGGCTTTCCCTCTTGACGAACTGGGCCCGGGATTCTATCAGGTGAATCTCTCCTGGAAATCTGCAACGTCATCGGGCAGTCACCCCTCCTTCAACATTGGCGTAAATCCCGAGGAAATCGTTTCCACGCAGGACAAAAAGGATGATTTCGACGAATTCTGGAAGAATACGCTGGCGGAACTCGCCGCCACGCCTATGACCGTGATATCAAAGGAATTCTCTCCCGAGCACAGCAACAGCCTGCGCAACAGCTACCG
>JAZUEO010000041.1:0-13276 GCA_045640205.1 Candidatus Coprenecus sp.
TGAGGGCGTTTTTGCGAGCGCGTGTGCCGGCGGCTTTGTTACCTTTTACTACCTGAGCTTCTGCGTTTTTCTGAAATTCTGCGAATTCAGCATTGATCTGATCAACTAATTCTTTCATAAGTTTAAAAATTAAATGGGTAAAACACGTGTTTTAATAGGTTGAGACAAAGTTATATAAAATATTTTATTCCTTGATACAAAAATTGTAGATAATGAACTTATTTTTGCAAATGATTTTTGGAGACTTTAATTTATGAATTTTGTCAGGTCATTTTATTCTGCATCGGTCGGTTTATTCGCTTTGGCATTATGTTTTGTTGTCAACGGATGTTCCAAGGATTCATCATCATCCTATGAATCTGATGAGGAAAGATATTATGGCGAAGGAAAGGAGTTTATGGATGAAATGTTTCATGTCTATTATTGGTGGTATGAATCTATCCCGGCCACGGTTTCCTGGAACAGGGATTATTTCGAGTATTTTTATGCACATTTAGTCGCTGATGACCGTTGGAGCTGGATGGAAACCGGTGATGAATGGAGGAATAGTCTGTCCGGAACGGTGGGGAATACTTTAGGAATTGAGTACGGTCAACCTGTCAGTCAGGGAGATTATGATGTATATGTCCGATATGTATTGATGAATTCACCTATGTATAATGCTGGGGTCAGACGCGGTTGGAAACTTGAAAAAATCGGAAATTATGAAGTTAGCGCATTGATTGAAACAGAGGATGGAATAATAACTCTCTACGAAGAGATGATTAAAATGAGGAATGACTATGTGTTTATTGATACGGCGGGAAACAGACACGAAATCAATGTTTTGGCATCGACCATATCTACCCCGACCTACCTTGACCGACGTATATTTACCTCTGAAGATTATCCTGGGTTGGACCATAAGGTTGGATATTTAAATTATCGCACTTTTGTATTACCGCTTATCTCTGACATCACTGAGAGCTTTGCACTTTTCAAAACGGAAGGTGTCAGTGATTTGATTCTGGACTTGCGTTATAATGGAGGAGGAAGCACAGCTGCATTGGATACATTGGTGGGATTGATAGCTCCGAAGAAATGTGACGGAGATTTATTCTCTGTGATTATTCACAATAGGAATCTTTCCGAACTGAATGAAGAATGTTATTATTCCATTAGTGACAATACGCTTTCATTGGACCGTATTTTCGTTATAACCGGGATGGGTACTGCTTCTGCCAGTGAAGTGCTCATCAACGGGCTTCGCAGCGGAATCGGAAAATCGAATGTCATAACTGTAGGGGAAACGACATACGGTAAGCCGAACGGAATGTATGTGTTTGCTTATCCGCAGGCTTCCGGCGATGATTATTATTCCAAGGCTGACTATGTATTTCTGCCGATCTGTTTTTATACCTGCAATAAGGATGGGGAACAGATTCCTGATGATGGATTCGTTCCGTTACATTACGTTCCTGATGATTTGTATCACGACTGGGGAGTGGGTGAACGGCTTATCAATGATTGTCTCGCATATATAGCAAACGGAAACTTCCCGCCAGAAACTGATGTTAGGAAATGCAATGCTTCGGGCTATGTGCGGAAAGCTCATAAAATCGCCCGGGAAGAAAATGCTCCCGGATACGGGAAATTGTATCGGGAGCCATTAAATTTAAAGAGCTTCTAAATAGAAGGACTATTGCTTTATCCGGCTTTTGCGGAAAAATTCTGTTATGAACGAGGCGATTCGGTAGAATATTCCGAATGCCTTGTTGTGTGATGCCAGAGATTCGAGCCCGAGTACAGCAAGACGTCCGGGGGACATAAAGTCCCACAGATTCCTGAAACGATACATAATCATCACTTCTTGATGATCTATCTTGGAGGCGAGAAGCCTTTTCTGGTAATGTAAATCATCCAGTGTCCTTATGCGGGAATATTGTCTGTTTCTGTCAGATGTTTTCATTCGTCTTTCTGTTTACCGAAGAACATTTCTATGAATATGCGTATATTTTTATTCAAAAACAGCCGGTTTCTGAGGAGGTAAATGATTAATGCTGCGCATATCAGCATCCCGAATATGATAATCGGGCCAAGAATTGCAGAATTTGTAAGACTGCTTATGAATCTGCTGAGCCAAACGCAGAAAAAACCGAATGCCAGCGACAGTATGAACAGCATAACGAAGAAGTAAAGAAACTTGCTCGCCACTTTGGCCATATGTTCTGCGCAGGAGAGTTTGATTTCATCGATGCGCAGGTCGAGATAAGTTTTCAGTGCTGTGAACAGTTCGCTCAGTGGATTATTGTTAAGGTCATCTGTCATAATGTATTATGCTTGGGATTCTTCGGACTGGACCTGTGTGTCATCGATACCGTTTTTCGCTTTGAAATCTTCGTATTTCTTCTTCAGCGCCTGATATTCGGTGTCAATGGATTCTTTTATTTTCTTTCTGGTCTCCTCACCTGATTCGGGTGCCAGAAGCAGCGCTGCCGCGGCTCCTACGATGGCTCCACCTATGAATGCGAAAAAAGTGTCTGTTTTCATCGTGATATTTTTTTAAGGTGAAAAAATTAGTTATACATAACAAATGTACAAAAATCCTTCCATTATCTTAACTTTGCTCCGAAATTGTTCAGAAAAATGTGTTCGGTCGATGAAAATAAACTTTAAAATAGAGCTTTTTGCCGTTTTCTTCGTGCAGTTTTTGTTTTTGACCTCCTGCGCGAAGGATCCAATTTCGGAGCCGATGTTTACGGAAAGGACGGTGCTGGTATATATGGCCTTTCATAACGATTTGTCTTATTCTTCTGCAGCGGATCTACAGGAAATCAAATCAGGATACCTTCCCAGATGGTATGACCGCGGGAGCGGAAATGTTCTGCTTGTTTATCGTCATGGTTCGAATGAAAATCCTGTTTTGATGCGCATATCTGAAGAAAACGGACAGGCAAGGGTCGATTCACTCGTGAAATATCCGCGTCAGAATTCTTGTGAAGATTCCACATTCAGGAAGGTTCTTAAGGATGCTTTCGGCTCGTTTCCCTCGACTGAAAGAGGCTTGATACTTTCTTCTCACGGTTCAGGTTGGCTTCCGTCAGGGTATTATTCTCATCCTGTGGATTATCGTTTCAGCGCTCGTATGGGGATATCTCAGGAGTTAGAATCGAGTGTGACGGAAAGGACTATTGAACCTCTTCCTGTCATCGAAATTCCAAATCCATCATTAGTGAAGAGTTTTGGGAGGGATGATTATAGAAGTACGGAGATGGATATCGATATCCTTCAGAATGCCTTGACATATCATCTGGATTATCTGGTCTTCGACTGTTGTCTGATGGGGGGCGTAGAAGTGGCATTCCAAATGCGGGAATGTTGTGATTATATAGTGGCTTCTCAAGCGGAGATCCTTAGCGATGGCTTTCCTTATTCGGAAATCATGTTTACGGTATTCGGACAGGGACGGAATGTGGCTTCTAGAAGCATGGAAGTAGCTGAGAAGTACTATGATTATTACAATGTCAAGAGCGGCTCGGACCGTTCTGCTACCATTTCGGTAGTCAATACATCGGAACTCCCACGTCTGGCATCTTCCGTGAAGGCCATTCTGGATGCCGGAGGACGGCAGAATACCGATACGCTGTCTCTAATGAACGGTGAATTGAAGTATGTACAGGGTTATTTCAGATATCATCGCCACTGGTTTTACGATATGGCTGATTATATTTCACAAGTGTGCCCGGATGATGAGTTGTATTCGACCTTTGCCGAAGCGATGGCTAAGGCTGTCATTTACAAGGCGGCCACACCTAACATCCTGGAAGGTATGGAGGGTTTTCCACTAAGGCGCTTCTCCGGTTTGAGTACGTATGTATCACGTTCGGGGAACAGTTATCTGAACGAGTATTATTCTTCACTTGACTGGGGGAAAGCCATCGGATACTAGGTTTCTTAAGGTCTGCGAATTATGATACCTGTTTTGGAATATGCGTCCCAAAACCATAATTTGTCTCCTGACATTTTGGAACATTCGAACTGAATCATATCTTCCATTCTGTCACCGGAATCGCTGTAATCCAGTTCTGCCATTATGAAGTCCCCTTTTCTGGAAGGACTCCCTTTCAGAGCAATGTTCAGACAAGTGTCCTGAGAGTTGGTCTGGATGCGGAAAATGCCTCGTGACGAATTGGTGCACATCTGATGCTTTGTTTCATTGTATATGAATAGCTCTGCACCCCCGGTGTAGATTCCTATCTGCTGGCGGTGCAGGAAAATATCTTTCTCTTCACTGTCTATCACCACTTTTCTGCAGGATGAGGTAAAAGAAAGAATACATAGAAGAATCGTAACTGTCAATATTTCCGTTCTGCTCATTCTTTTACAGTAATGGTTTTAGTAATGATTTCAGATGAGCCGTCTGCCGAATAGGTGATTACGGCTTTCAAGACTGGTTCTCCAGTTTCTTCCAGAACGACGGATTCAGATTCCATATACAATCCGTCGAGATACCATTTAATGGACCTTATATCTTCCCGGAGGTTCTGTATTTTGGGAGTTAAAGTTTCTCCTTTGGCGAATGTGCTTCTGGGAATGTAGATACAGGGATATTTGGAACTGTATCCTTTTGTTGAAAATAGAACTGAGGTGGTGTCTCCATTCCCCGAATGTCCGATATGGAAGATTTCCGCCTGATATTCAGTGTCAGTTTTCAATCCTTTGATAAGACAATGAGTTTCATGTACTGTGGTTTCGAGATATTCCTGCTGACTCTGATGAACCTCTTTCCAACGGACTCCCCATTTGAGATGGTCTTTCTCACTTTTCCAATCGAGGTCCGCTTCCGTCTGATAAGGGGTGATTTTAGGGTCGATGACTTTGAATAGTCTTTCCGACTGGTCTGAGGAAACGTAGAATGTAATACAGTCATCGGATTCCGTGATGTCTGAAATTTTCAATTTCAGACTTTCTCCATCCCAGGATTCAAGGGCCGGCAGGGTAACTGGTCCGAATTCCGTTACATTCCCCTGCCCCGGGAAAAAGACTTGTCTGATGGATTCGGCTTCATTGAAAGCTTCCACTAAATCGGCGCATTCGTGTCCCGCTACCGTATTGATTATGTTTTCAGTCCATCTTATGGATGCCTGTATGCCGGAAATGAATCTGGAGGATTTGTCAATGTGGTATATCAGCATACCGTGACCGCCGATATATCGATCCCATCCGCTTTCCCAGCGAGCTTCAAACAGAAAGTATTCACCTTCTTTTTCTGTGTCCATGCGGTAGAAACATCCTGTTTTGTGTATGGGATTCAATGTTATCCGGTCATCGTTCCCAAGTGTTCCGAAGGGGGAAAAGCCTGCCAATTCCCTGTCAATGGCACAGTAATACGGGGGTGTATTCCCATTGTTGTTGAAATTGCCGTAGTCCATAATGGACAGACTGTTCCATAAACATTTGCAGAGACCTTCCCCTCCGTAGTTGACGTCATAAAGGTCTTTTAATCCGAAAGTATGGGAAAGTTCGTGACAGAAGGTTCCGATGCCGGCATTTTCATTTCCGGATGCGCCTCTGAGTTCCGAGGCCGCGGCATACAGACCTACAAATACTCCGTCGAACTTTAATTTCAAACTCGAAAGGTCCCATTCGTGGCTCCATATATCATCGGAATTACCGCTTTCCGCTTCATTGTATCCTGCGTAAACGAAAATCATATGATCGATGGTCTTGTCGCCGTTTCGGTCATAATTCTGAAAATTGATTCTGGATTCCAGAACGGTGCAGGCTTCCTTTACCATCTGAGGAACACTGACATCATATCTGATTCGTGCGGGCACTGTCTCGTCATTGCCTCCATAGTAGGCGGAGTTGTGCTTCAGAGTGACTATGTCGCAGACATCAAAAGTAAACTGGTATCCGATAAAGTTGGCTTCAAAATAATCTCTGGCCGAACCTGTCGCCCCATCCTCCGAATATCCCCGGACATTCAGTTTGTTGTCAAGGTAATCCCTATAGTTCGTGTTTTGAAATTTGATATCCTGAAATTGAATCGGTATGACGAGAACCTTGATGTCAGTGTTGGCATTACCTGTTCCCTTTGTGAGGGGATGAATGTTTTCCACGTAGTTGGAGGGCAGCATTCTGTCAAGGTTGCATTGCCGTATGGCGGATAGTTCCAAGGCGGATGGGGCGGAAACCGTACGCCAGAAACCATCGCTTCCTTTCCTTACGGGATGCCCCCAGGTGTTTGTGGTCCATCGGCAGAATTCATCTCCGTGAATCAGAATGCGGAGAGTGGTCCCGTCTGGCTGCGAAACAGTGACAGGATATGGATATGCGGCGGTGGCTCTTGCCGTCAGGTGCAGGAGCAGCGATATTAGTATGATTACCGCCCGTCTCATTTCAAAACAGATTCCAAGAATCAGATTCTTATATGAAGAATTTATTTACTGTTTCCGAGACTTCCGGGTATGAGAATACCACGACTTGGTCATAGGGATGGATTTCGGTGTCACCGTTTGCCATAAAAGTTTCATTTCCACGTATTACACCACCGATGATGGCTTCTTCCGGGAAATTGAGGTCGCGCAGTTTCCCTGTGGTAATCAGACTTGAAGGGTTTACAATGTATTCGAGCACTTCGGCATTTGTGCCGTTCAGAACCTTGATGGAGCGCACTTTGCTTGATGTGGTGAAGCGGAAGATTCGTCCTGCCGTGATGAGTTTTTTGTTTATGACGGAATCCACTCCCATACTTTCGGCCAGTTCCATATATTCGAAATTCTCCACTTCGGCTATGACTTTGTCCACTCCCATTCTTTTGGCCACGACGCAGGAGAGAATGTTGGTTTCAGAACTGTCACTCACGGCAACGAAAGCGTTGACATCCTTGATGCCCTCGTCAAGGAGAAGGTCGGAGTTCCGTCCGTCACCATTGATTACGAGAGTCTTTTTCAATTCACAGGAAAGATGCTCGCATTTTTCCGGATTTTTGTCTATGAGCTTGATGCAATCAACGGAATTTTCAAGTTTTTCCGCTACCATTTTCCCTATCCGTCCTCCACCTAGAATCATTATGTTATTGATGGCGAACCGGTCTTTGCCGCTGAAAGAGACAGCTGCCTCGACACCCTCTTTTCTGGCGATGATGTGGACTTGGTCATTAACTTTGAATGTGGTCGAAGGAAGGGGAATGATGGTTTTTCCGGAACGTGTGATGGCCACTGTCCTGAACAGGGTTCCGCTTTGCTCCCAAAGCGCTTCTGTTTTCATATCCACCAGAGGTGTTCCTTCGGTGACTTTGAAAACGATAAGCTGGAGTTTCCCGTGAGCGTAGTCCATAAAATCACTCATCATGTTCTGTCTCAGCAGTTTGATGATTTCATCGGCTGCGATTTTCTCGGGATAGAACAGGGAATCGATGCCAAGTTCCTTGAAAAGAATCTTGTTTTCGGCCTTTTGGTATTCTTCGTTGTTGATGCGTGCAGTAACCTTTCCTGCACCAAGTTTCTTGGCTATCATAGCCGCCACTACGTTAATATCCTGATCCTGCTCCGGACTCACAGCGATAAACAGGTCTGCATTTTTTACTCCGGCTTTTATCTGTGTGGATATTGATGACGGACTTCCCTGGCAGGTGATAATGTCCGCCTCAGAAGAGATTCTTTTCAGACGGCTTTCGTCTGCATCGATGACAGTGATTTCGTGGCGCTCGGTGCTGAGCATCTTGGCCAGATGGCTTCCTACCGAGCCGGCCCCTGCTACTATGATTTTCATACTGCTTTATAGTCGTTAATAACCATTTTTATGGAAAAATGACAGTAACATACGTCCCATACGCGGGTTCCGTTTAATGTAACTTCCGTGGTCGGCGCCGCGGACAACAGTCATTTCAGAGTTTCGTATATGGTCCGCTATTGTCCTGGTATGTTCCACGCTTATCATTTCGTCACTGCCTACCGTTATCAGGGCGGGACACTGGATTACTTCCAGTTCTTCCGGCTTGATGTCGGGTTCACGGAGCATCATCATCACGATGGGGGTGCCCTGTTCCAGAATCCAGGTTTTGAATTCTTCAAATCCTTCACCGCAGTCGGGAGTCAGATTCGCCCCGCTGATGGCAATAAGGGATGATGTGCCGGGGTGATTCATCTCAAGCATAAGGGCGAGAATACCACCGTCGCTCCATCCGTAAACGGCCGGTTTTTCCAGACGGAGAGCTTGAATGAACTGCCAGCTGTCTTCCGCCATATCGGCGTAGTGGTATTCATCGAGGGGTGGATTGGCACCCTGACCTCTTGAATCGAGGGAATAAACGCGATAGCCGGCTCTGGCCAATTGTTTGGCTTGGGTGAGCATACTGCGGTGCGAGCCTCCGTTGCCGTGAAGAAGGACCACAGGTTTCCCATCCCGAGGACCGCGGACGGCATAGAACAATCTCTGCCCGTTCACTTCAATGAAGCGACCTTCCTGCGGATATTTGCGGCAGGCTATGCTGAGAGCGGCAAAGTAAATGTAACCCGGTATTTTTCGGATAAAGTTCATATGTGTGGGACGTGTTTTCGCATTTGTAACTATTTTTTCGCGAATATAGGCAATTAAGTTTAATGGATGGGAGAAAATGGAACACATTCTGTTCTGAATTTTTGTACTTTTGTGGGTAAATTTTTCATTTTATGCTTACTTCGATTACCCCCATTGACGGCAGATATTACTCGAAAGTCGAGGAACTGTCCAATTATTATTCAGAATTTGCACTCATCAGATACCGTATCAGGGTGGAGATAGAATATTTCATCGCCTTGTGCAAAATACCCTTGCCGCAGCTCGGAGATTTCGACAGGGAGAAATTCGCTCCACTTCGTGAAATCTACACGGAACTTACTCCGCAGGAAGCGGCCCGCGTGAAAGAAATCGAGAAGGTTACCAACCACGATGTCAAGGCTGTGGAATACTATATCAAGGAACGGATGGATGCTCTGGGAATTCCGGAACGCCATAAGAATTTCGTCCATTTCGGTCTGACCTCCCAGGATATCAACAATACTTCCGTTCCCCTTTCCCTTCTTGAAGGAATTCAGGACGTGTATCTCCCTCAGTTGTACAACGTTTTGAATACCATAACGGATATGGCTCACGAATGGAGGGATATCCCTATGATGGCTCATACTCACGGTCAGCCGGCGTCTCCCACCAGGCTGGGAAAAGAATTCAAAGTGTATGTAGTGCGTCTACGTGAACAGATAAAGCTGCTTCAAGGTATTCCTTATGCTGCCAAGTTCGGTGGCGCCACAGGTAATTTCAATGCTCACTTCGTGGCTTATCCCGGCATTGACTGGAATGCCTTCGCCCAGAATTTCGTGGAGGAAGACTTGGGACTGAAACGCTCTTATCCTACCACTCAGATAGAGCATTACGATTACATAGCGGCCCTTTTTGATGCCATCCGCCGTATCAATACGATTCTAATCGACTTCTGCCGTGACATCTGGACTTATATTTCAATGGAATATTTCAAACAGAAAATCAAGGCCGGAGAAGTAGGCAGTTCGGCTATGCCCCATAAGGTGAATCCCATCGATTTCGAGAATGCTGAAGGCAATTTCGGAATGGCCGATGCCATATGCACCTTCCTTTCGATGAAACTTCCCATTTCCAGAATGCAGCGGGACCTTACCGACTCCACTGTCCTGCGGAATGTCGGTGTACCCATCGCTCATTCCATCATAGCCTTCAAATCCCTGCAGAAAGGGCTTGGAAAACTGATTCTCAATGAACCGAAACTCAAGGCCGATCTTGAAAACAATTGGGCCGTGGTGGCAGAGGCCATTCAGACCATTCTCCGTCGCGAAGGATATCCGAATCCATATGAAACATTGAAGAATCTCACGCGTACAGGAGAAGCTATGTCCCGGCAGAGCATCGCGGCATTCATCGATACATTGGAAATTTCGGAAAAC
The DNA here is from genome assembly GCA_045640205.1 of Candidatus Coprenecus sp. Lineage (GTDB taxonomy): Bacteria > Bacteroidota > Bacteroidia > Bacteroidales > UBA932 > Minthomonas. The sequence continues at coordinate 9,939 of JAZUEO010000041.1, forward strand.
GTCAAGGAGGAACTCAGAGCCATATCCCCGATGAATTATACAGGAAGATAGAATTATGCGTCATTTTACATCGATAAGACAGTTGGATGACCTCAACAAGGCACTCGCAGCTGCGAAATTTGTCAAGGAAAATCCTTTCGCCGACCAGAGTCTAGGTAAAAACAGGACTCTGCTGATGGTATTTTTCAATAACAGTCTCCGAACGAGGTTGAGCACGCAGAAGGCGGCGCTGAATCTCGGGATGAACGTCATAGTTCTGGACGTGAATCAAGGAGCTTGGAAACTTGAAACTGAAAAGGGCGTCATAATGGATGGAGACAAGAGCGAACATCTGCTGGAGGCCATTCCTGTGATGGGGTCGTACTGTGATGTCATAGGTGTCAGGTCTTTCGCCCGTTTCGAGAAGCGTGAAGACGATTATCAGGAGGTGGTGCTCAATCAGTTCATCAAATATTCAGGAAGGCCTGTGTTCAGTATGGAGGCCGCCACGCGTCATCCTCTTCAGACGTTCGCAGACCTGATAACCATAGAAGAATACAGGAAAACCGCCAGACCGAAGGTCGTAATGACCTGGGCTCCCCATCCGAAAGCATTGCCGCAGGCTGTGCCAAATTCATTCGCAGAGGGCTTGAATATGACGGACTTTGATTTTGTAATCGCCAACCCTGAGGGGTATGACCTTGACCCCGCATTCGTCGGGAATGCGAAAGTGACGCATAATCAGGATGAAGCACTTAAGGGGGCTGATTTCGTGTATGCCAAGAACTGGTCTGTGGCCGAGCCCTCGCATTACGGGCAGGTACTTAATCGCGATATGGGCTGGACGGTGACAGCGGAAAAAATGGCTCTCACCAATGATGCATTCTTTATGCATTGCCTCCCGGTGAGAAGGAATATGATAGTCAGCGATGATGTTATCGAAAGTCCGAAGTCTCTGGTGATTCCGGAGGCGGCCAACAGGGTGGTCTCAGCGCAGACTGTGCTGAAGGAGATATTGAAAAGCCTGTAAGGGGACTGCAAAAACACTGAAAACAGGAGCAGAAATATAGTATCGGGATTATGGTGAAAATAGTCAAAATAGGCGGTAATGTGGTGGACAATGAGGAACTTCTGCAAAAGTTCTGCAAGGATTTCGCATCCTTGGAAGGGAATAAGGTGCTGGTGCACGGAGGCGGAGTGATGGCTTCCAGAATCCTGGAGGCTTTGGGGCAGAAAGCTCTGATGGTGGAAGGACGTCGCGTGACCGATGAGGAAGCTCTTAAAACAGTTTCTATGGTCTATGGCGGCTGGTGCAGCAAGCATATTGTCGCTTCTCTTCAGAAATACGGATGTAATGCCATCGGTCTCTCCGGATGTGATGCGAATATCCTTACAGCTTCGCGGCGGGCGCCGAAATTGCTTTCCGACGGGGTGACCAGAGTGGATTACGGTTTCGTGGGGGACGTGACTCCGGAGTCTGTGAATGTACCTGTTCTCAAAACATTCATCGACTTGGGTTTGGTTTCTGTCCTGAATGCCATTAACCACGATGGAGCCGGAAACCTGCTGAATACCAATGCCGATACCATTGCTTCCAGTCTGGCGGCGGCTCTCGGAGGAGAACTTGTGTATCTTTTCGAAAAGAAAGGGGTCCTGTATGACGTGAATGATGACGGAAGTGTCATTCCATCGATGGATATGGAATTGTACGGCAAGTTGAGAGCGGAAGGACGAATCGACAAGGGTATGATTCCGAAACTTGACAATGCCTTCGGTGCTCTCCGCCTTGGTGCGGCGGGGGTGGTTATCAAGCATTCCTGCGACTTGACTGAATATAATGCCGGAACGAGACTGATATTTTGAATCAGGCGGGCTGACCGACAAAAGCTTGAAATATGAAGGAGAAGATTGGAAAATATATCTCGCTGCTGCGTGAAATGGTTTCTGTCCCTTCACATTCCTTTGAGGAGGATAGGGTGGCGGACCTCGTCTGTTCTTTTCTGGAGAGGGAGGGCATCATATGCAAGCGGGAACGGAATAATATTCTGGCGCTGAACCGCCATTTCGACCCTTTGAAACCTACTCTGGCACTGGATGCCCATATCGATACTGTTCCTCCTTCAGAAGCTTACACCCGTAATCCTTATGATGCGGGGAATGACGATGATGTGGTCTGGGGACTTGGCTCGAATGATGATGGCGGAAGCGTGGTGTCGATGATAGCGACATTCGCCCATTTTTATGAAGAGAAGCTTCCGATAAACATTATGTTGGTGATTACCTGCGAAGAAGAACGCTCCGGTGCGAACGGTTCCACCTGGCTATATGGCTCCGCCGGCCCTCTTGGCGGCAAAACTTGTACAGACGCGAATCATTCGCGTCTGTACGAATTTCCGCGGCCGGAGTGGGTGATAGTCGGAGAACCCACGGGGATGAAGGTGGCTACGAGTGAGCGGGGACTTCTGGTGCTGGACGGTGAGGCTTGCGGTGTCAGTGGCCACGCGGCCAGGGAGGAGGGAGTGAATGCCCTTTACATCGCCATCGAAGATATTGCACGGATACGTGAGCATCGTTTTGTGAAGCATTCCGAACTTATGGGAGACGTAAAACTGAACGTTACGCAGATAAATGCGGGGACAGTGCACAATATTATCCCTGATTCGTGCCGATTTACGGTGGATATACGTCCTACGGAGAAATATACGAATGAGGAGATATGGAAGGAATTGCAGAATATATGCCGCAGTACCTTGACTCCGAGGCGTCTGACCAACAGGTCTTCAGCCACTTATAACGAGTCTCCGCTTCTTCGGGCAGTGGAGGAACTGGGAATGGATACATTTTCGTCGCCCACCACTTCGGACTGGATGCGGACCGGGTGCGATGCCGTCAAGATGGGGCCGGGAGAGTCATCCCGTTCGCATCGTGCGGATGAGTTCATTCTGGTGTCCGAGATAGAGGATGCGATAGATAAATATATCGCTTTTATCAGGATATTTGGAGAAATTACGGCCGGATAATCGTTTTGACGGAAAGGAAATAGATTAATTGTTTCAAAACAGTTTTTTATTAATGATTTAATAAACCAAAACAAATATGGCGACATTATGGAATAAAGGTATTTCTGCGACTGAACGGGTGGATGCGTTCACGGTGGGGAACGACCGCGTACTGGACTTGAAGTTGGCGAAGTATGACGTTATGGGCTCGAAGGCTCATATCAGGATGCTTGAGAGCATCGGGCTGCTGACGCGGGAGGAACTCAAATCCCTGACCGCTGCTCTGGACGAAATAGCTGCATCTGTCGAAAACGGCACCTTTGTTCTGGAAGATGACGTCGAGGATATCCATTCCCAGGT
>JAZUEO010000042.1:0-7579 GCA_045640205.1 Candidatus Coprenecus sp.
CCCCCTCCGGCATCATTCTTTCGATTACGGGGTGACGCCCCTGCTGAATGTCTATTAGGTCGGAATCATCCATTTCCGGACAACAGTAACCATATTCGACGGCGTCATTTGCCAGACAAAGAAGACAGTCCGCTCTGGCTATAGCGGCGGCATTCCGCTGGATAGACGGGATGAATTTCTGGATATCCATTACCATCTCATTGAAAATGGCGCTTTCCAGAGCATATATTCTATCCTCCGCTCCGAGAATCTTTTCTTCATAATCCTTGAGTTCGGGAGTGATGTACCTTTCGGCGTTCACTAGCGTCTGCTTCCGCACCCACTCCGCAGGAACTTTGTCCTTATGGACGTTCCGAACTTCAAGGTAATAGCCGAAAACATTGTTGTAACTGACCTTGAGTGAAGATATGCCGGTGCGTTCCATTTCCCGCTGCTGTATCGCCATAAGGATATCCTTGCCGTGGATGGCAATATCCCTGCATTCATCCAGTTCAGCGCTCACTCCCCTGGCGATAACTTCACCCTTGCCTATCTGCGCTGCAGGTTCGGCGGAGAGTTTTTCCTTCAACAGAGCGAGAAGTGCTCCGCAATCTTCCATCGATTCCGCCAATTTTCTCAGGGAATCGCCATCCTTGACCTTTGCGAGTTTCCGTCTTACCGGAGCAAATCTTTCCAATCCCCTGCGAAGCTGCATCACTTCCCTGGGGTTTATTCTCCCGGCAGCGGCTCTCGACACTATGCGTTCGATGTCGCCAATCTCGGCAATATCACGGGCCAGGTCATCCCGCAGCTGCTCGTCTTTTACAAAGGCGCCAACGCATTCCAGCCTGTTCTTTATCTCCTTGAGCTCCTTCGATGGCATAGTGAACCAAGTTCGGAGCATACGGGAGCCCATAGGACTCGAACATTTATCGAGAACCTGCAATAATGAAACACCGTCCGCAGAGGTAGGAGAGATGATTTCAAGATTACGGAGTGTGAACTTGTCCAGCCATACGAACTTGTTCTCATCGATTCTGGAAAGGGAACAAATCTGCGAAAGACCCTTGGTAGGATTGATTTCCGATGAATTCTGGCGGTTCGATTCCAGATAAAAAAGCACTGCTCCCGCCGCAGTTATGCCCAACTGCATGGTCTCCACCCCGAATCCCTTCAGGGAATCTATCCCGAAATGCTTGCAGAGTTTTCTATAGGAAGATTCGAAGACAAAGGCCCATTCATCCATCGTAGAAATGCAGATATTGGAAGATGGGGTAAGAAAACGCTTGCGGAAACCCTCTTCATATTCTTTCTGAATCAGCGCTTCCTTGGGGGAAAAATCATTAAGGAGGAGTTCTATATAGTCAAGGGAGCCTTCCGCTATCTTGAATGCTCCGGTGGAAATATCGAGAAATGCTATTCCCGCCTTGTCCCTGAAAAAAGAAAGGGAGGCGAGATAATTGTTTTCTTTCTGAGGAAGAAGTTGTTCGTTATATGCGACACCCGGAGTAACCAACTCCGTAACACCTCTTTTGACTATTTTTTTCGTCAGTTTCGGGTCCTCCAGCTGGTCGCAGACTGCCACTTTATATCCGGCTCTGACCAGACGCGGAAGATAATTGTCGATGGCGTGATGAGGAAATCCGGCCATAGCGGTATTGGCAGCGGCGCCATTGGAACGCTTGGTCTGAACCAATCCCAATACACGGCTGGCAGTAACGGCATCTTCACCGTATGCTTCATAAAAATCCCCGACCCGCATAAGAAGGACAGTTTCAGGATAAGTCGATTTAAGCTGATAATACTGCTTCATCAACGGAGTTTCTATAGGATTCTTCTCTGCCATCATTTTTCAAATAGATATGAGATATGCAAAATTAGAGAAAATATTTTGTATATCTTTGCCGTATATGAAACAGTATTTACAATTGTTGCAACATATCCTGGATAACGGCACAGACAAGTCCGACAGGACAGGAACGGGAACAAGATCAGTCTTCGGATATCAAATGAGATTTGACCTGAATCAGGGTTTTCCCCTTCTTACTACCAAGAAAGTCCATCTGCGTTCCATAATTTACGAGCTTCTCTGGTTCATAAAAGGAGATACCAATATCAAATACCTGCACGACCACAATGTTTCCATTTGGGACGAATGGGCTGATGATAACGGGGACCTCGGTCCCGTTTACGGCCATCAGTGGCGTTCGTGGCCCGGCCCTGACGGGAAATCCATTGACCAGCTTAAAAATGTCATCGAAGCTCTCAAGAAGAATCCAGACAGCCGCCGCCACATCGTGTCAGCCTGGAATCCTGCCGAGGTAGATATGATGGCTCTCCCGCCCTGTCATTCACTGTTCCAGTTTTATGTGGCTGAAGGGCGCCTTTCCTGCCAGTTATATCAGCGCAGTGCGGACGTATTCCTTGGTGTTCCTTTCAATATCGCCTCCTATGCCCTTCTGACGATGATGATAGCACAGGAATGCGATTATGCCTTAGGTGATTTTGTCCACACTTTCGGGGATGTCCACATCTATAACAATCACTTCGACCAGGTACACGAGCAGCTCTCGCGCACTCCTCGGGCATTGCCCTTAATGAAACTGAATCCTGAAGTCAAGAGTGTATTTGATTTCGATTACGATGACTTCACCCTCGAAGGATATGACCCATATCCGCCCATCAAGGCACCTGTAGCGGTCTGACTCCGCTCATATCATAAAAGGGTGACCAAAAGTCCATCTGGACATTGCTTCTTATGGACAATATGTAAAATTCGGACAGATTTACCCTTATTGTCCACCAAGGGCCGGATGTCTCCAAAAAATCTATGCTAATTTCGCTCAATTCCGTTATTCTATGGAGTATAGGGCAATATATGACGCATTGTTCGTCGGCTTACAGTCAGGCTTTCTGTTATGCCTCGGTATCGTAATGATTCTGGCAGGGAGAAGCAGGGGAAAATATACCCGACGGATTCATTTGCTCACAGGACTGTTATGCTGCTATCTGGTTCTTGAATTTGTAGCTCCTTCCATATTCATAAAAGAAACGATGGATATCTACTACAAGGGAATCAGCAATACGCATACGGGCAAATTTTCTTCCATTGTAGTTCAATCGGAGACCATCCTGTCATATCCGCTGCTGGCCATGGTTCTGTTTTCACTCTTCCAGGCTTTCAAGCCAATACCATTCCGGGCGATATTGTTCCCTCTGGCGATTCCCGCCGCCCTGCTTATTTGGACTATCATCTCCTTTGACTCGGAATTACAGACCACAGCCTGCGATATATTCTGGGGTATATATGTCGCATTTATGCTTGCGTTTTTCATATCCGGAATCAAGGGATATAAAAAATATTGCAAGGATAATTATTCCGACACAAGCGGACTCAGCCTCAAGTGGCTCATCGGCATACCGTTAATTTTGATTCCGGTGATAGTATTTGACCGATATGTCTTCAGCGTGCGACCGGATAACCTGATTCTGGCCATTGTTTCGGAAATCAGCATGCTGCCTCCGATTGTTTATCTGGTCTGGTTTGCCCATAGGCAGACTCCTGCCGACGAATGTTCCGGAATATCAAATGCCGCTGCCAATCCCGATTCGAACAGCCAGCAGCTTTCCACCGATATAATTGAAAGGCTTTCCCTTCTTCTTGAAGCGGAATGCATTCAGTCAGAGGCTTTCCTTGACCCGCAGCTGACAAGGAGCAAATTGGCTGCCGCTCTTGGTACCAACAGCACATACCTGAGCCGGTATTTTGCTCAAAACGGGACAAATTTCAATGAATACATCAATGGCCTGAGGCTTGATTATGCCTGCCGCTTAATCAAGGACTCAAAAGAGGAAAGCATTGCACTGATCAAGGTCGCATTGGGCAGCGGTTTCGCCAATTATCGGACTTTTTCACGACTGTTCGTCAGTCGTTTCGGCGTGTCTCCCAATAACTGGCGCAATGACCACATTCAGAAAAGTAAACAAACCAATAATAATTCAAAATTATGAAACCTTTTACTATTACACTTGTAGCAATGCTGCTTGCTTGCCCGTGCTTTACTGTTATGGCTCAAACAGAAACTGTCGAAACTCTCAAAACTAACCCGGGAACTCCCCAAACTACCGACACGGTAGCTCTCAGTAAAGAAAACGGTGAGGCGGCAGGAGCCGCGCTTGCCAAACTTTACTCGCGATTCAAAGCAGACGGAAAAGTGGATATGACGAACCCTGAAAACATCACCAATACGGTAACCCTTGCATCCAATGTCAAGGATTTTGCAAAGACCAAAGATGTAAGTTCCTTTACGAGCGGACTAATCTCCGGTTCAAAGAATCTGGTCAATGACTCTAATGTCTCTGACGTTCTTTCTGTGCTGGAATCAATATCAGAATTGGATTTGAAGACAATTGGCGGCGGTTCCATCAAATCTGCCGCTTCCGGGCTCCTGTCCAAGTTCGGCGGAAAGAAGAGTACGAATACAGGCGGGGATGCGTCGGAGGCATCCGGCATTCTTGCCAAACTGTTCAGCAATTTAAAATAAAAACTATTTATAACTATGAAAAGATTCTTTACAATCGCCGTTGCTCTGCTCGTAGCGGCATCAGCATCAGCCCAACTTAAAATCGAGGTGGGGGGAAATTTTGGAGGATTCAGCAATAATGTCAATTCAAAGAACCCTGCATCCTCATTACGTTCGCTCAAATCAGGATTCGGATTCTCGGCCGGAGCGATGTATGACATCAACCTTCTGAACAATGTTCTCTTCCTTGAACCGGGCGTGAATTATATCGTAAACAACGTCACCGTCAAGGATTTCGATGAAAAAATGACAACCCAGTGGATTCAGATACCTCTGTCCGTGGGATACAGCTCGAATATTGGATTCGGCAGCATTGACGCCTTCTTGGGACTCTACTACGGTCATATCATCAAACAGGAAGAATATTCTGATTTCAGCAGCAACGATTTCGGCATCAACGCGAAAATCGGATACGCATTTCCTATGGGACTCGGATTGTTCTTCAATTACAAACGCGGGTTCCTCGACCTGTCGAAGACCAGCGGTTTCCGCGCCTTCAGCAGTCTGGCGACATTAGGACTGTATTACAAGTTCGGCGGTAAATAAAAACCATACCCGTACAAAATCCTATTACTCGAAGCATTTATGGGAAATAAGAAATTCGTCAGGGTTATAGCAGTTTCAATGGGCTGTACCATTGTTGCTGCTGTCATAATGATTGTTTTCCAGACGGTTTACAACAATCGTGTGGAAAACAATCTGGTTGACAAGTACCTTACTGAAATTCCAGCCCAGTTGGACTCCGAGTCACAGGTGCGGGAAACTCTCATCCGGGGATATGACCGCGATTTCCAGGCTGATCTTGCCGCCGTTAGGTATCTGATGCAAACCGACGGGCAGAAATGCACTTTCGAACGGATAAAAGCGACAGGAATTTCCGCTACCACTTTCTTTCTTGTAAGAAAGGACGGGACGATTCTTAACGGGACTGACAAATCCCTCATCGGACACAAAATCACCGATGCCTGCCCTCTTTCGCAAGATGAATACGAACTGATAATGGAGGGTGACGGGTATGTAAACACCGGACTTATCAGGACTGCAGACGGTACCCCGACCAAAGTTTTTGCCGTGTCTTTTGAAGGCGCAAGGCTATTGATGCCGGCCATTCTCAAGGGGAAGTACTCCTCGGTTTACTCTTTGGACGATATTGGCAGCCTGTTCGGAGCGATGGATGAAAGATTGTTCGTGACGACAATAGACAATGCATCACTTCTTTTCGGCCCACTGAAGACGGAAGCCGCCGATTTTTCCGGACAGCCGATTTCCGCCCTCAACCTTGACGTGTCGGTCACCCGTGAACCGAGTGCCGGACATTCAGAAGTAATGGGATTCGGCTATAAGTATAGGACAATCCAATATAAATCGGATATCTTCGGGGATATCACAATATTGGCTGCTTATACCGATGCGGGTGCTGTCGCGGCCGGTCCGTTTGCTGTGCTGCTTGTCACGATTCTGCTTATCATATTCTTGATTCAGCTGTATTGCAACTATATCGATGAAGAGCCAGGCAAACTTCAGATAAGGGCCGGAGGATTGAAACCCTTCGGAAAGAAGGGTTGTATGGTAGATGCGGAAAAGGCGAGGATACTGCTCCCGTTCGCCCTGATGTGCATTGTCTTTGTCACGATTGCCGGATTCTATCTCAATTCCCTGAATATGATTGGTAACCAGATTTGGACCTCACAGTGGAATATCAGTCAGATTTCCGAAAACCTCAGCAAGATAGACAGGAAACTGTCCGACAATTTAGACGCAGAGGCCGAAGATGTTGCCGCATTCCACCAGATTACCGCATCCATACTGGAAGACCATCAGGCTGACCTGCTTAACTGCCGTGAATCTTCCAGATTGAAGGAGGTGGAGGATAATGACGGGGCTGTACGACTTGTGGAGATTCGTAATCCATGGCTTGCCGGCTTGGCACAGGCACAATCAGCTGCTGATATCTCCGTTTTTAACAAGAAAGGATGGCTTGTCGCTACAAGCGGAACACAGACCAACCTCGGGTTCTCCCGTGATGATGAAGCCATGGCATCCCTGTTCAATGTCATTGACGGGGTGTCAACAAGTGAGCTGATTATCAATGGAGACAATTTCATCGTCTGCGCACCCTTCTCACTCCGCCGGGAAGGCAAAGTCTCCGATGCCATGCTGGTCACAAGATTCAAGATTGACCTGGCGCAGCAGGGGTCTGTGTTGGAATCTATCAGAAACACTTTCGATGCCGCTTCCGAATCTGGGCATTTTCATTATTTTATGACATCGTCCGAAGAAGGGCACAATGCTGTCTATTCCGCAAAAGCTCTTGGTGACGTGGCGGCTAATTTGTCTGATGCCGCGTATCAGAATGGCTATCTGGGATTCTACAAGGCTGGGGATACGAGGTATTGCGTCGCGACAAAACAGGTCAGTGACGATAAGAGAGACTGTTTCATAATGTCTTTCGTTCCTCTTGAGGATATGTATCTTGGCAGGACGACAAACAGTATTGCCACTTTTACAGTCACACTTCTCATAGTGCTTGCTTTTCTGGGAACATTGCTCATATATGGTCCAGACAAGGTCAAAAAGCTTAAGGAAGCCGCCCTCAGGGAAATGGAGGAAAGAAAATCGATGACGACTATCCAGCTGGAGAGAATGAATGTGGAGATAAAGAAATCACCGACATCCTCTCAAAGAATCCTCGGGGTTATGGGGAAGGTATGGATTATCATTCTGGCATTCATCTTCCTGTCCCTTGTCATCGGATTGAGTACCGGTCCAAGTGAAACCTTATCAGGCTATCTTATGTCATTCCTGTGGCAGAGAGGAGTCAATATCTTCTCTCTGACTACAATGATTGTCATCACCCTGAGCTTCGCTTTCGGGATGTTCATCCTTACCAGAATAATGTCTGTCCTCAAGAGCGCGCTCAATGCCGGAGCTGAAACCGTGTGCCAGCTCCTCGTGTCGCTGTTGCGCTATGCCGGCTACATAAGTGTCGTTTTCGTAACACTTTATATGTTCGGAGT
>JAZUEO010000043.1:0-8808 GCA_045640205.1 Candidatus Coprenecus sp.
ATTTACTGATGGTAAGTTTCATTTGTATAGCTGTATATAGCTACAAAGATACAAACTAAATTTGACAAAAAAAAGAGGCTCGAGGCCTCTTTTTCAAATATTTTCAAAAAAATCTCAGATTTTATGTGTCAAACTCCCGATTCCATTTCTCTTTTTTCACACTGTATCCGATGGTCGTCATCATTCTGGTATGTCTGATGTTTACTGAGATTCTTATGGGAAATTCCCCGTGTCGGTTGTTTCTTGAAAATAAGTAGTAATTGATTAGCATATTTTATCACAATTTGTTTCACAACTTTACAGAATAAAGGATTATATTTGTCAGGTTATATATTTACTGTTATTGATATGCGTAGAATATTTTCATTTATCATCATTGTAATCTCTCTCGTTTCCTGTACATCCAAGACGATGCAGCCTATTGATTATGTGGATCCGTTTATCGGGACCGGTTTTCACGGCCATACTTATCCCGGAGCCACTGCGCCATTCGGTGCGGTGCAGCTCAGTCCGGACAATTACCGTGGAGTATGGGACGCTTGTTCCGGATACCACTATGACAGGGATTCCATCATAGGTTTTTCCCATAATCATCTCAGCGGTACCGGCTGTGCGGATTTGGCTGATATTCTTTTCCACCCGACGACGAAGGAAATCAATCCGAGCCGTGAGGGGGATATATACGAACATCTTAAATACAGGCATAGGGATGAAGATGCTTGTCCCGGTTATTATTCTGTGTTCTTCAAGGATGAAGGAATAAAGGCAGAACTTACCGCCACAGCTCATACCGGATGGCATAGATATGCCTGGGCCAAGGGTAAACCCCATAATCTGGTCATCGATATGAACCACGGAATTACTGATGAAACCATTCACGAGGTGGAATTATACCAGTCTGCGTCCTATGAAATCTGCGGTATGCGCCGTACCTCGGCCTGGGTTCCGAATCAGTATATATATTTTGTGGCTCAGTTCAGTCAGGATTTCGACAGTGTCCGTTATGTGGATGACCATAAATTCGTCGCTTCTGCTGAGGAATGTTCCAGCAATAACCGTCAGATGGTGCTTTCCTTCAAGGACGGTCAGGGTCAGGTGGTCGCCAAGGTGGGTGTTTCACAGGTGTCGTATGAAGCCGCGAGAAATAATCTTATAGTGGAAGGCGGCTCTTACGTTTTTGACTTCGACGGAATATGCCGTGATACCAAGGCGGAATGGAATGATTTACTTGGCAGAGTCAAAGTGGAAGGTGGCTCGGAGTCTCAGAAAAGAACTTTCTATACTGCATTATACCATACTGCCATAGTTCCCAACGTTACATCCGACCACGGTGGACTGTTCCGCAGAAACAACGGCCAAATATCACGGGTGGGTTTTGGCAAGGCTTATTCCACGCTCTCCCTGTGGGATATTTTCCGCGCCTGGCTCCCATTGTCTTCTATTATTTATCCGAAGCAGCTCCGTGATATCGTTTACTCTTGTCTTGATATGTATCAGGCTACGGGAATGCTTCCTTTATGGCCTTTGGCATCGGGTGAGACAGAATGTATGATAGGGTATCATTCAGTGCCTTTCATCGTTGATGCCTGGTTCAAAGGATTGCTCCCGGAATTGAATCCGGAATATGCTCTTGAGGCGATGGTGACTTCTTCGAACATTAATGCAAAGGGCTCTTCCTATTATAAGGAACTTGGCTATATCCCTGCCAACAAAGTTCGTGAATCCGTTTCTTGCGGACTCGAGTATGCATACGATGACTGGTGTATCGCGCGTTTCGCGGAGAGCATAGGCAAGGAGGATATTGCAGATGAATACTACAAACGCGCCAGAAACTATGTGAATTATTTCGATGGAAGTACCGGATTCCTTCGTGGACGGAATCTTGACGGAACTGTGGTGGAACCGTTCAACCCCTTTGAAACAAGCAGGGAATATACCGAGGCGAACGCCTGGCAGTATAGATTCTTTACACCTCAGGATTTCAAGGGACTCGGTGACCTTCTCGGTGGAGATGACAAGTTTATCGAGGCTATGGACGGATTGTTCACAGCGTCATCAGAGACTGCCGGGCATGTGAGTGATATGACCGGTTTTGTCGGACAGTATGTCCACGGCAATGAGCCGAGTCATCATATCACTTATATATACAATTATCTGGGTCAGCCGTGGAAAACACAGGAACTCACGCGCAGAATGCTTGATGAAATGTATGATGACAGCCCGGAGGGCATTTCTGGAAACGAGGATTGCGGTCAAATGTCTGCGTGGTATATTATGTCGGCCCTCGGACTTTATGAAGTCTGCCCTGGAAGCAATGAATTCGTATTTACGACACCATTATTTGACAAGGTTTCTTTATGGCTTCCGAATGGAAAGCAGTTTACCATCACTGCCGACAATCCCGGCCGCAACAAGTATATCGAGTCAGTAGAATTCAACGGCAGGGTTTTGGATAAGTGCTTTATCACCTATCCTGAACTTATGGAAGGCGGGGAATTGCACTTTACTCTCAGTCCGAAGCCTTGCAAGGACTTGTGGATAACGAAGGAAGCGAGGCCATATTCCCTGTCAGACAAGGCCGAAACGGTTTCTCCCGTATTTTATACTATCGAAGGGGGAAGAATGGATCTGTTCCTTGACAAACTCGACGTTACTCTGGGAACTCTTACTGAAGGGGCACAGATTCATTATACACTCGATGGAAGTGAGCCTACGGAAGAATCCGCTCTCTATACGGGAACTTTTACTTTGACCGAAACTGCTACCATCAGGGCGAAGGCTTTCAAGAACGGTGTCGAAAGCATTGAACTCAATGCCCTCGCACAGAAATGCCATTATATGCCGGCATCTGATGTGAAATGCGGAACCAATGGTGTCAATTACAAGTATTACACCGGTGACTTCAAATGCTCCGATGACATTCTCAAACTCGGAACTTTCGTGAAGGAAGGAACTCTCTCAAAACCTGAACTTAGTCCTGCCGGACAGGAGGATTACTACGGCTTTATCTATACAGGATACTTGAACATCCCATCCACAGATGTATGGAAGTTCGGTCTCCTGTGTGACGATGGTGGTATTCTCCAGATTGACGGCAAGGATGCTGTCGATAATGACGGAACCCACTCGGCTACTATGATGAGAGGATTTATCCCTCTTGAAGCCGGCATCCACCCGTTTACCCTGAAATATCTGGAGAGTTATGAAGATCAAGTGCTTAAAGTTCTTTGGGAACGTGATGGCAAGTGGGAGGAAATACCGGAAGAGAATTATTTCATCAAATAAGAAGCCGTTTTGAAATGAAGAAGATACTGGTCTCCGTATTCGCCCTTTTTATCGCATTCGTCTCTTTTTCCCAGACTTATGATGTCAGGGAAAAAGTAATGTCGGACAGATATAAGGCTTCCGGCTGTGAAGGTCCGTACAGATTCGATGCCGAGCCTCAGACGCCATCGCCAAAAGGCTATGAGCCGTTCTACATAAGTCATTATGGCCGTCACGGTTCAAGGTATATGTGGAAGTCTTCCACATATACCGTTATCAAGCAGGTCCTTGATGCTGCCAAGAGGAGCAATTCACTTACAGAAGCAGGGGAGAGACTATATAGAGCTTACTCTGATTTTTTTCTTATCCCTTATGTGAATACCGGTGACCTTTCCGAACTCGGGGCGGAACAGCATACTGCGATAGCTGCACAGATGTGTGCTGAGTTTCCCGAGGTGTTCGCAAAAGGAGGCCGGGTCGTCGCCCGTGCTTCGGTGTCGCCAAGGGCGATTACCAGTATGTCGGCTTTCTGTGTGAGTCTGCAGAAGAATGCTCCGGAGGTGGATATCGAGGTGAACTCCCTTCATTCGAATTTGGTCGTGGTTTATCCGGTGGAGGCACCCGAAGAATTGCAGCAGAAGTTTGTGAATAATCCTGAACTTCCGTCAAGAAATGCTCTGGAGTATCTGCGTGCCCGACATTATGACGATATTACTGGCAGGCTGTTTTCCGACAGGGGATTCCTTGAGGATATGGGAGGCCGTTCGAGTTTCGTTACGGAACTTTTCAACCTTTGGGCCGGTTATCATAATTATTGCGGGCTGGATTTTCTTGAAGGCCTGTTTACTCCTGAGGAAATCGCGGATTTCTGGGAAGTTGAGAATCTGAGTTGTTATATTTCCCACGCCGGAGACAGATACAGAAACATCCCTCTTTTGATGGATGTTATTCAATATGCGGATGAAGCCATCAGAGGAGGCTCTGTCAAATGCCATCTGCGTTTCGGACATGATACTGTCGTGAATGCGTTCATACCTCTTCTGAATTTGAATGGAAGCGGTTTTATGCCGGATAAGGCGGAGGATGTGAAATATTGGTTCCAGACTTATAACTGTCCCAAGGCGGCCAACGTACAGTTTATTCTTTATCGTTCGAAGAAAAGTCAGGATATCCTCTTCAAGGTTCTCTTGAACAATTCGGAGGCATCGCTTCCACAACTTACCCCCGTGAGCGGACCTTATTATAAATGGTCGGATTTTAAAAATTGGGCGGAAAGTGTTCGTGCCGCACATACGGAAAATTTGAATCTTCAGTCGTGGATGAAGGCACTTCCCGATGATATGCCTGCCTGTCAGGTATCCATTCCCGGCTCTCACGATGCTGCCACAGCCACTATTCCGCTGGATAATCCTGCACGGGAATTTGTCGGAACCCAGACTTTTCCGCTCGGAGAGCAGTTTCTTAAAGGAGTCAGGTGTTATGACCTCAGGCCCGGTTTTCCCGGTAACGATACTACGGAACTGAGGATAATGCATAATGTGGTTGATGCCGGTGTCAGTGCGGCAGAAGCCTTTGGCGCCATATCACTTATGCTTAAGAAGAATCCGTCTGAATTCGCTGTCATAGTCGTCAGGATAGAGAACAATGATTTTACTCCGGAGATTCTTGCTGCAGCAGAGAGAAGGCTAAGTTCCATCGAAAAGCAATATGCTGATGCCGGTATGGCAATAGATTTCCGACCGGGTCTCACAGTGGGTGATGTGCGTGGCAAGATGCTGATAATCAATAGAAATGATTTGCGCGGACGCTTCTGGTGCGGAGCGCGTGCCACCGATTGGGATGAAGGTGCATTCATCTTCGGAAAAGATGGCGCTAAGGTAGCCATTGATGTACAGGACGAATACGAATGGGAGGATGATGATACTTTTGCCTCCGGCAAGACATCAGCTTTTGCCACTCATTCCGCCGCTTTCGCAGCGTCAGGAGCTGTCGGTGCAGAACGCTGGAGTGTCAATCACGTTTCAGGCTATTTCGACCGGAACGGGAAACCTAGACCTCACGAGTTCGCCTTGGGTGCAGCTCCTGCTATTCGTGACTGGCTGGCCTCCGGTGAAGTTAAAGGTTCTCTGGGAATCGTTCTCATTGATTATGCGGGAGATCCGGATTATGCAGGTGACGAACTTGTCAGTATGGTCGTCGGCCGTAATTTCAAGTAAGGCTGGACAACTTCTGAATCTGAATCGGCCGACACGGGATATGCACTGTGTCGGCCGATTATGCTAGTAGCAGATTTTCTCCACAGGAATTTTACCGTAACGTACTTCCAGGAATGGTTTCCCGTCTTTTATTCCTACCGTGCCGAAGCCGTTTTCGGTAGAAAGGAATGAACGGAAGTCGCCTTTGATGCGCGGGTCGAGGTAGAGTGTGGAGTTTACGGCATCATATCTGGCTCCTGTAAGAGCCTGAAGAAGCGAGTAACTTGACATAGCTCTGGAATACCAATTTCCGCATTCATATTCATTGAATGGATTTCTGATGCTGCCATCGTATCTGTCGAGACAAGTTCTGACTATATCCAGACCTTTTTGGATTTCCCCTTCGAAAATCAGGTTTGCAGCTACTTGATATTCGATTCCTGTCCATACTTCATCGGAATAGACGAACGGCAGGCTCTGCTTGCCACCATGGGGCCAGGTGCATAGGAGCAGACCGCCTTCGTGCCCGAAGGCATATCCCGGGCGCTGGGGGTTAGAGTGGGTGAAGAGGTCTTTCTTGAGGTTGTACTTGTAAACAGAGCGGAGATGTTCGGTCACTTTCGTCTTGTCGATGGGGTCATCCAAACCTGCGCAGAGTGCCATCCAGCTGCCTATGATACCGTCAGAAAGGCATCCTGTGCCATACTGGTATTTCGGACCTTCCTTTTCAAGCAGAGCGAGCGCTTCGGGCGAGTAGGGCTGGTCATTTATACCGGTCAGACGCGTGGGATCCTTGGCATTCAGTCCGGTCCAGCGCACGCTGTGGTAGAAGTATTCACCGTTCCAGAGTTCATTTTCCATATAAGCGCGGCTCTTCCGGTAGAGCTCTTCGTATCTTGAAGGGTTCTCTCCTATACCTTTGCATATTTCAGTCATGGCCTTGAGCGCAGCTACATAGAAACTGGTACACATCCCATCTGCACCCCAGAATTCGCTTTCGTATGTGGTGATGTGGGGCTCTTCTATCGCTCCGATTTCGCGGGGGTCCCAGGTTCTGATACAATATTCAAGGCTTGCCCGTATCTGTGGGAACAGACCTCGTATCCATTCGGTGTCACCGCTGATTCTCCAGTCGCGGTAGGCCTTGATTATGCCTCCCAACTGACCGTCGGAGGCTGCTATGTGGTCGTGGCGCAATGGCCTGACAGGCAGTCCGCTGCGATACATTTGGTGACCGTAACTGTCCTGATTGACATTGAATTCGGTTTCCCTGAGGCTTCTTTCCATACGGGGAAAAAGATGGGGGAGAGCCTGTGCATAGTTCCATACGTGTGTGCAGGAACCGACGCAACTGCCCCAACTGTCACCGCTCCCTTCATAAGCCCAGAATCGTCCGTCGTGTTGACGCAGGACGGTAGTGGATTTAAGAATGGTCAGATTGTCCGCCACGGCACGCAATACTTCTATGGGTAGGGTGGAATCGTAGAAAGCTTCCGTGAATGTCTCGGTCCTGCTGCGAAGGGAATCGTAATGGTCTTCCCAGTATTGATTTACCTCATCAATGGAAGAAAAACGTGCGGCATACCACGGTATATAGGTTTCGGGGTAGTCCCGGTAGAGAGATTTGTCATAGCGGTCACCGAAGTCGGAAGTTTCTGTGGCATCGTTTCCGAAGCGCATATTTGTCTTGGGAACATACCAGCTGATGAGAAGTTTTATGGTTTTACTTTCGCCGGGGGCAAGTTTGAAGGGAACGTAAAGCGAGCCACCGGTGGTGCCTTCAGCGGGTGCAACCGGAGTGGTGTCACCGGCCAATACTTTGTTCCAGGCCATAGTGGTCGGGTCGAACCAACCGCCGCGGAACCAGCAGCAGTCAGTCGTGACATTCTTTTCGAATGGCGCGCTCACGGCAAAGGCGCCCTCGTCCCAAGGAGATTTTTCATCATTTTTACATTTCAGCACAAAACCATTTTCCATTCCCGCAGTCTCACTTTCATCAGAATTGTACCATCCCATAAAATTACGTGAGTTGAAGGAGAATACGGCATCGATTTCAGAATCTGCCGTATTGGTGAAACTGTATTCCATGGCACCGGCCGGAAGACTGGAATTGTCTTCATCACCGGGTATGAAAGGACTCCAAGCTGTAATCTCGGCCGTGAGTGGCATACTCTCATCGTTCAGTTTTATCTTAGCAAACGGGAAACGGGCTTCGAAACTCCTCACTTCGGCAAATCTTGGCAGACCATAGGTTTTGCCGAAGGAACCTGTACCATTGTCCGGATTTCCGAACTTTTTTCTGTCGGGGACGGGACCTTCGATGACTTTGGTTCCGTTTTCATAGCCTTTTACATGGATGGCGGAGAAGATGGCCGGTTCGTAGAAGAGATTCGGACAGTTCCTGATGGACATATGCGAAATGGCTCCGCTTCCTTCTATGCAGAACATTCCTGCACCCATTCCTCCTATGGGGAATGCGATATAGTCAAGATGGTTCTTGTCGAATACGGAGTCATACTTATCGGAGACGGGTGTTTCTGTACATCCGGCGCTTATCAGAATAGCAGTGGTAACAGCCAGCGACAGCACCGCCCGTGAAATGAATGGTCTGAGTGATTTCATATTTGAAAAGGTTTTGACAAAGATAAAAAAAAGAGACCGATATTACTCATATCAGTCTCTTTTGAAGTGGTGTCACCGGGAATCGAACCAGGGACACAAGGAGTTTCAGTCCTTTGCTCTACCAACTGAGCTATGACACCATCTCTTTGGGACTGCAAATGTAGGGATTTTTTTTAATTTTCCAATACTTGTGTGATTTTTTTCTGCTGTTTCGGAAAAGAACTTTTGTTATTTTTGTCTTCTGTTATGAGCGGTGAATGTCTTTCCGGAGATTATGCAAGAGTGGTTCTTCCTCTGAAACTGAGGGGAGGACAGGTTTATACCTACCGTGTGCCGGAATTGTTCAAAGATAAACTCAAACTGGGGAGCAGAGTCATCGTTCAGGTCGTTCGGGTAAAGTATCTTGGTGTAATAAGTGAGTTTTTATCAAACCCGGACATAGATTCGTCAAAAATCAGGCCCATTCTTTCGGTGGAGCCGTTTCCTGCTATCCGCAGTTCTGAACTGGAGTTTTGGCGCAAACTGTCGGAATATTATATGTGTTCCATTGGGGAAGTCTATTCGGCTGCCTGTCCGTCATCTTTGAAGCCGGTCAGGCGCAAGGTATCGTCTTCGGATGTGTCCGAATCCCTTTCCGGCACATGCCACGATGTTCCTGCCTCGAATCCGATACGTGTTCACGGGAACAGTGATTTCGATGTCAAGCCTCTTTCTCCCATGCTGGAGG
>JAZUEO010000044.1:0-2660 GCA_045640205.1 Candidatus Coprenecus sp.
GTCTCGAAATGACTCAGAACGCCGCACATCTGGGATGGTCAGGAGAAGAAGTAGATGCCAAACTACATTTCATAATGACCAGCATTCACGAAGCTTGTGTCAAATTCGGCAAGCAGAGTGACGGACACATCGACTATGTCAAGGGTGCCAATATCGCAGGTTTTATGAAAGTGGCACAGGCTATGCTTGAACAAGGAATCATCTAAGCAATGGCAATAATCAGACCTCTTAACGGCATAATGCCGAAGATAGGCCGGAACTGTTTCATCGCCGAAAACGCAGTCATCATAGGTGACGTCGTTATCGGCGATGACTGCAGTATCTGGTACTCAAGCGTTCTCAGAGGAGACGTGAATCCCATCAGATTGGGAAACAGAGTCAATATTCAGGATGGAGCCGTCCTCCATACCCTGTTCAAGAACTCGGTGGTAGAAATCGGTGATGATGTCTCCGTAGGTCATAACGCAGTAATACACGGAGCCAAAGTCGGGAATGACGTTCTCGTAGGAATGGGAGCCATTCTGATGGACCACGCAGAAATCGCGGATGGAAGCATTATCGCCGCAGGTGCGGTAGTATTGTCGAATTCAAAACTCGAAAGCGGAGTTTACGCGGGAGTTCCTGCCAGGAAGGTCAAAGACGGTTCTGATGCCGTAACCGCCGCCGCACATAAGAACGCAGGCGGCTATATGATGTACAAGGAGTGGTATAAATAAATTGATGATAGGCGTTTACGATAGCGGAGCCGGTGGTCTTTCAGTGTGGAAAGAATTAGTGGCACTTATGCCCGATGAGGATTACATCTACGTCGGAGATAATGCATGGTGCCCATACGGAGAAAAACCGGTGGAAATCATCATACAGCGGGCGGAGGCCATTACCCTCTTCCTTAACGGGAAAGGTGTAGATATAATCGTAATCGCCTGCAATACCGCCACCGCAGCCGCCATCTTCCATTTGCGGCGTAAATATACGGAAATCCGCTTCGTCGGAATAGAACCGGCCATAAAACCTGCCGCTCTGGAATCTCATACCGGAGTGGTGGGCGTTCTGGCTACAGCCAATACCCTCAAGGCTGAAAAATATCACCGGACGCTGGACAGATTCGCCTCCGGCGTGAAAGTCGTCGAACGTGTCGGAGAAGGGCTGGTGGAAGCAGTTGAAAACGGCTATGATGCCCGTGAGGCACTGCTGTGTTGCATCACGCCTATGCTTGAAGAGGGAGCGGATGCCATAGTGCTCGGATGCACACATTACCCTTTTCTCTCGGAGCAGATAAAAGCGATAACCGGTCCCGCAGTCAGAATAATCGACCCGGCACCGGCCGTGGCTCTCAGAACTAAAACGATTCTCGAAATGATGCCTACTTCCGGGCAAAAAGACAAATCCTCCGGAAAATCCGTCTTTTACACCACAGGAGCATCCGATTCCGTAAAAAGGCTTTCTCTGAAAATAAAGCCGGACCTCCCTGAAAATTCCTGGAAAGGATTTGAAAGGATTTGAATAACAATAATGCCGGGCAAACCCGGCATTATTGTTAATAAAGTATTTCGAAATAGGTCCGCAGACTACTGCTGTGCAGGAGTTCCCTGCTGGGGAGCACGGAGGACTTTGTCAAGAGGAATATTGAGAGCTGTCTTTACCTTATCGGTAACATCTATGCTCTGTGCTTCATTGATGTAAGGAATTCCAGTGGCGGATATGTCGAAAATGTAGGTGAATCCACCGTCTTTACCGACCTGAGAGACTGCTTTGTTGGCAGCTTCATAGATAGGACGGATAAGTTCTGTCTGTTTCTGCTGCATTTCCTGCTGGGCATTCTGCTGGAAAGTCTGGATACGCTGTTCCAGTTCCTGAATTTCCTGCTGTTTCGCCTGAAGAACGGCGGCAGTCCAATTGGCACTCATCTGCTGGTAGTTATTCACCTTGGTATAATATTCGTTCTGCATAGAGGACATAGTCTCTTGAAGGTCGGCCTGATAGCGTTCCATAATGGCTACTGCCGAATCCATTTCGGCTGTCAGGGAGATGACTTCCTGAAGATTCAGATGTCCGAATTTAATGTTCTGTGCTGAAGCTGAGGCGAACGCTGCCGTCAGTATCACGAGAATAAGGGAAAACTTTTTCATTTTTTGTACGCTTTTAACTGTTATTTTATTGATATTGATTACTCTTAATCAGAATTGCTGTCCTATTATGAAGTGGAAGTTCGAACCTCCCTGTGATTTATTGCCGACAGGGTCGAAACCATAACCCCAGTCAATACCCAGAAGTCCGACCATAGGAAGCATAATACGGACACCTACACCGGCGGACCGTTTTATGGAGAATGGATTGAAATCAACTATATCCTCCCAACAGTTACCTCCTTCGAGGAATCCGAGCACGTATATAGTGGATTGGGGCTGAAGCATTACAGGGTATCTGAGTTCGACGGTAAACTTGTCATAAACATGACCTACATAAATCCCCTTGTTATTATAGGGAGTCAGGGAATAATTTTCATAACCGCGAAGGGATATTATTTCGGCACCGTAGGTATTATATCCTGACATTCCGTCGCCACCGACCTGGAATCCTTCGAAAGGAGAATATCCCCATTTCTTGTTGTAGTATCCCAGATAACCGAACTGAGCACGTGCCATAAGTACCAGGTCTCC
>JAZUEO010000045.1:0-4827 GCA_045640205.1 Candidatus Coprenecus sp.
CTGGTGCGTGAGATAGACAGATGCATAGCCCTCCTTAATGATGAATGATATGGCAGACACGGAAAATAATAGAGAAGAAGTCAGAACTGTGAAAGTCAATGTGACTTTGGCAGGAAGGTCTTACAGTTTCTCCGTGCATGCGGAGGATGAGGAACTTATCAGAAAGGCCGGCAGTATGCTGAATACGAGGATGACGGAGCTGGGACATTTTGACTTCAAGGATTCCTTCGACCATCTGGCTACTGCAGCATTGCAGTGTATGGTATGGTTTCTGAGGGAAAAAAGGAAAGATATTTCGGGTACTTTGATTAGAGAGATACAGTTTCTGGACAAACAGCTTGATGATTATATCGGCAGAAATGCCCAGTAGAACACATTGAGTGTCCGGAGACGGATAGTTGCCGTCAGATTTCTCTTTTGCGAAAATCAACACTTTAGACAATACCGGATGACCGGTGGATAATGACAGGCCTGGGTGACCCCGATGGGGGATTCCGCTTCATAACGGGACGTTGGAAGTCAAAGTCCTCAGCCGGAGTCCAAATCTTAATTTTTTAAGATTTTTTGTAAAACGCAAATCTGACGGTTTTTTCAGAATTTAATTTGGAAAACATATAGATATGAGTACAACACTGATAATAATCATTACATTCGTAGTGGCTGCGTCCATAACGGCAGCCACCGTCAATATCCTTCAGACTCTTTTGAAGAAGAAAAAAGCATCGTCAATAATTTCCGAAGCCAGAAAGGAGGCCGAAAGAATCAAGAATGACAAAATATTCCAGGCCAAGGAGAAATTTCTTCAGTTGAAGAGTGAACACGAGCAGTTTATCAATGAGAAAAATGCAGTCATTCAGCAGACTGAAAACAAATTGAAGCAGAAGGAAAATCAACTTAACCAGCAACATAATGAACTCCAGCGTACATTGAAGGAGGCTGAAGCTCAGAAGGAAAGCTTGAAACTCCAGACTGAAGCTGCAGGAAGGAAAAAGGAAGAGTACGAAAAACTTCGTGCCGAAGTCCTCCAGAAGATAGAAGAGATATCCGGAATGTCAGCATCCCAGGCCAAGGAGCAACTGTTACAGGCTATGAAAGATGAAGCCAGAACCCAGGCTATGAGTTACATTAATGACGTTATGGACGAAGCCCGTCTGAATGCGTCCAAAGAGGCCAAGAGAATAGTTATCAATACCATTCAGAGAGTGGCTCCTGAAACTGCCATTGAAAATGCGGTGACGGTTTTCAACATTGAAAGTGATGAGGTCAAAGGACGCATTATCGGACGCGAGGGGAGAAACATTCGTGCTTTGGAGGCTGCGACAGGAGTTGAAATCGTCGTTGACGATACCCCTGATGCCATTCTTCTTTCCGCATTTGATCCCGTTCGCCGTGAGGTGGCCAGGCTCTCCCTTCATCAGCTCGTCACCGATGGAAGAATCCATCCGGCCCGTATCGAGGAGGTGGTGGCTAAAGTCCAGAAACAGCTTGAAGATGAGATAATGGAGACTGGAAAGAGAACCTGCATAGATCTCGGTATTCACGGTCTTAACGTAGAACTTGTCAGAATGGTCGGAAGAATGAAATACCGTTCATCTTATGGTCAGAATCTTCTCCAGCACGCCCGCGAAGTGGCCAATATCAGTGCCACAATGGCATCCGAACTCGGTCTGAATCCCAAAATCGCCAAGCGGGCAGGACTGCTTCACGATATCGGAAAGGTTTCTGAAGAGAACTCGGAAGTGCCTCATGCTATCCTCGGTATGCAGATAGCTGAAAGATGCAAGGAAAAACCTGAAATATGCAATGCCATCGGTTCCCATCACGAGGAAATCGAGATGTCTTCACTGATTTCTCCCATTGTCCTGGTGGCTGATGCCATTTCCGGGGCTCGTCCCGGTGCCAGACGTGAAGTTATCGAGTCCTATATCAAACGTTTGAAAGATATGGAGGAGATAGCTCTTGCCCATCCCGGAGTCACCAAGACTTATGCTATTCAGGCAGGTCGCGAACTGCGCGTAATAGTCGGTGCGGATCAGGTATCGGATGCCGAGTCGGAAGTTTTGTCCAACGAAATCGCCAAGAAGATTCAGGACGAGATGGTTTATCCCGGTCAGGTGAAGATTACCGTAATCAGGGAGACCCGTTCAGTCGCATATGCGAAATAAACAGAATCCAAACTGATTTGATATTACCCTCTTTTTTCTCATCTTTGTGAAGATAAAATTCATGAAGATGAGAAAATTGTTATTTACCGTTTCCTTCGTATGCATGGCGTTCATAATTGCCGGTGCTACTGAGACGAAGGATGAAGCGAGGCTTCTGCGCTTTCCCGCCACCAATGGCCAAGATGTAGTTTTTTCTTATGCCGGAGACCTCTATTCAGTGTCTGTCGATGGTGGTATTGCCAGAAGGCTGACTACCCATAAGGGTTATGAAATGTTCGCCAGATATTCTCCGGATGGCAAGTCAATTGCCTTCACCGGTGAGTATGATGGAAACCGCGAAGTCTATCTTATGCCCTCGGAGGGGGGAGTGCCGCAGCGTCTTACCTTCACTTCTACCAATGGCAGAGATGAACTCGGTGACAGAATGGGCCCTAACAATATCGTTATGACCTGGAATCCCGACGGGAAGAATATCGTTTTCCGAAACAGGATTGGTGACGGCTTCCCCGGTAAACTCTGGAGCGTTTCCACGGACGGTGCGATGCCGGTCAGACTGCCTCTTCCCGAAGGAGGTTTCTGCTCTTATTCCCCTGACGGAAAGAAACTGGCATATAATCGCGTTATGCGTGAATTCCGTACCTGGAAATATTATCGCGGGGGAATGGCCGACGATATCTGGATTTATGACGGGAAAAAAGTGGAGAACATCACCGGAAATATTGCACAGGATATCTTCCCTATGTGGTGTGGCGACAAGATTTTCTTCGCTTCCGACAGGGATATGACGATGAACATTTTCGTATATGACACGAAGAATGGCCTGACATCGAAAGTTACCGACTTTCACGATTATGACGTTAAGTTTCCTTCCACCGACGGAACACTCATCGTTTTCGAGCAGGCAGGTTATATCTGGAAACTTGACCCTTCTACACTCAAGTACGAAAAGATATGCATCCGCCTCAGTTCCGATGACATATATGCCCGCCCTTTACAAAAAAATGTTTCAGGGAGGATAAGCGCGGTCAGCCTGTCATCCGATGGTACCCGGCTTGCCATAACTGCACGCGGAGATGTTTTTGACGTTCCTGCTTCCAAGGGTGTGACACGAAATATTACCCGCACACCCGGCGCAAATGAAAGGGGAGCGGTATGGAGTCCTGACGGATGTAGTGTAGCTTATATTTCCGACCGGACCGGTGAGACGGAGGTCTGGCTTCAGAATATTATGGATGAGACAATGGCTCCAGTCCCTTTGACCACAGGCAGTGATACTTATATCCGTACCATAAAATGGAGTCCTGACAGCAAGAAAATTCTCTGTACAGACAGAAAGAACCGTGTTCTGGAAATCGATTCTGCCACGAAGGCAGTAAGAGTACTGCTGGAGGAACCCAAGGGCGAATTCTGGCAGGTGAATTATTCCGCTGACAGCAAGTGGCTGACCTATACACGTCCGCAGTCCAATGAAATGAGAGTGGTTTATGTATATGAAATCGCTACGGGCAGGGAATATCCCGTAACGGAGAGATGGTATGATTCATCATCTCCGGTATTCAGTGAGGATGGCCGGTATCTGATGTTTAATTCCAGCAGGGACTTGAATCCCGTTTACAGTTATGTGGAGTGGAATTATGCATACACCAATATGAATGCTCCCTATATCGTGATGCTGGCTAAGGATACACCCTCACCCCTTCTTCCAAAGGATGGAGAGCCTGCGGTGAATAAAGATGACGCCGGAGCCGAAAAGGCTGCCGAAACCGCCGGAGAGACGGAGAAGTCTGAAGCAGGAAATGTAAAAATCGACCCGGAAGGTATTGCTGACAGGATAGTGAAACTTCCTTTCAATGGACGTATCATTTATAGTGACGGCAAGAAAGTGTGGTATTCGGGGCAGGGTGAGACACGGGTTTATGACTTCGCTTCCGGCAAGGATGAACAGTGCGCAAAGGGCAATATCAGTTACGATTTCGGTGCGAAGAAAGCCCTCCTTTCCCAGGGCATGGCTTTCAGTGTTGTGACATTCCCTTCCGGCAAGGTCTCTGCCGATGAAAATGTCGATACATCTTCCCTCGTGGCTCAGGTTGATTATTCGATGGAATGGCCTCAAATCTTTGATGAGGTATGGAGGGCTTTCCGGGACGGCTTCTATCTCGAAAATATGCACGGACTGGACTGGAAAGCCGTTAAGAAAAAGTATGAAGTGCTTCTGCCATACGTAAGGACAAGACTGGACCTGAATTATGTCATAGGCGAAATGATTTCAGAATTGGCTTGCGGACATGCCTATGTGACAGTAGGTGAATATGATAAGCCGGAAAGGATAATTATGGGTCTTCTCGGTGCGGAACTTTCGAAAGACAGGAGCGGTTATTTCAGGATAGACAGGATTCTGGAAGGGGCTCCCTATTCGGAAAGTCTTCGTTCTCCTTTGCGTGAACCGGGTATGGATGTCAAGGAAGGTGATTTCATTACTGCCATTGACGGAGTCCCGACGAAAGATTACAGAAATATTTACCAACTGCTTGCCGGTAAGTCAGGAAAACTGGTTGAACTGACTGTAAATGCCAAGGCTTCAGCCGGAGGCAGAAAGGTCGTGGTGCGTCCCATCGCTGACGAATATCCCCTCTACCATTACGAATGGGTGCAGAGGAACATC
>JAZUEO010000046.1:0-5582 GCA_045640205.1 Candidatus Coprenecus sp.
CGACATGGCTACGATCCGACTTCCACGACTTATCCGCGATGGGGAGAAAATATATGGGATTTGATGATACTTACAGAAAATTCCTTGGGACTGCACAGCCTGCGACGGCTATGGGCAAGACATTCAAGGCCGGATACGTAGTCTCGAACGAACCGGGAATCTATTTCATTCCGGCATTGATAGAACAGTGGAAAAGAGAAAGGAAAAATGAGGCATTCGTAAATTTCTCCGCCCTTAAGGACTGGTATGACTTCGGAGGAATCCGCCTGGAAGATGATATTCTCATCACTGAAGACGGATGCCGCCTTATCGGTGCCCGAAGACTCCCCATTTCCATAGAAGATGTAGAAAACGTTATGGGAAACTAAACTCGAAGGCCGGTCCGTGAGCGGGGAAGCCCGATTTGCTCACCGGAATCTGTTACCAGCGTGGAAAAATTCCGAAGAGGGAGGAGCCGCTTCCGGACATGGAAGCATAGAGCGCTCCGTCACGATAAAGATTTTCCTTCTCGGCGGCCAGTTCGGGATACTGTGCGAAGACTGTCTTTTCGAAATCATTCACCACGACTCCGCGCCAATGCTCAACAGGTATCCGGCTCAATTGTTCATACAATCCGGCCCCGGTTTCCGATGGTGTAATGCCACGGTACGCCTCCGCTGTAGATACCTGTATGGAAGGAGTTACTATGCGTATGCTGTACTTCGGTTTGTCCCCCACGAATGAAGACACCCATCCGGCAGAAAAATGTTTCAGAACATTTCCCCGCCCTTCACCCATCATAGGCTCATTGTAAATGAAAAACGGACAGTCGCTGCCCAGTTTCGCCGCATAAACGGCGAGTCGGGCATTTTCAAGTCCCAACGAATAGAGCTTGTTAATCGCCTTCAGGGTAAATGCACCATCAGCTGAACCACCTCCCAGACCCGCCCCGTGCGGGATATTCTTAAAGAGATCTATCGCGACAGGGGGTATGTCGAAATCTGCTTTCAAAAGTCGGTAAGCCTGAAGACACAAATCGTTGTCATCAGACGGATATCGGCGTCCATATCTTCTCATAACAAGAGAATCGCTCTTGCTGACCTCCAGAATATCTTTAACCTGAGTGGGCCAGAAGAGCGTTTCGATGTCATGAAAACCATCCGGGCGACGACGAAGCACCCGGAGGCCTATATTGATTTTTGCATTCGGATAAAGGACGACACTCATCTTATCAACCACCGCACTTGGAGTATCCGCAGTCCTGACAGTGAAGACACCCTTCTTCATATACCAGATTCGAGGAACCGCATTTTTCGCACTTGGCTCCGGACTCATCCTTGGTACCGTTGGGGATATACTGCTTAAGGGCACGTTCCACACCGTTCTTCCAGGTGTTGATACTCTCCTCATTCAGGTTCAAGCTCCGCACGAGATTGACGATATCGACTACCGGCATTCCGTTACGGATAACCCCCGAAATCAATTTTGCATAATTCCAGTATTCCTGCGAGAACATATGGGAGATACCACCGAGGACATTTTCGAAACCGTATTTGTCCACATAGTGGAAATCATAACGCTTATTGCCTTCCGAATCCTTGAACTTTACGATTTTACCGGCTGTAATACCCTTTGGAAGATTTCTGGTATCATCCATAAGACCGGTAAAGATTTCGTAAGGTTTTCCGTTCCACTTGCCCACGAACGCTATCCACTCGTCCTTTCCGTTCTTGAAGCGGATAACGTCGGCATCGAGGATTTCGGGACGTTTCTTGGGTTTTGCGTTTCCGGGCTTTCCTTCCTTGGTCGATACCAGAACTCCTGTACGGGAGCCGTCACGATATACCGTGATACCCTTGCATCCGGCTTCCCAGGCGGTCTTGTACACTTCAGCCACCATCTCTTCGCTGATATCCTTGGGAAGATTTACGGTTACGCTGATGGAATGGTCAACCCATTTCTGCATACGTCCCTGCATCTTGACCTTGGCGACCCAGTCAATATCGTTCGAAGTGGCCTTGTTATATGGAGATTTCTTGACCAGCTTGGCGACTTCCGTCTCACTCATCTTTTTCACAGCCTCCACATCATAACCGTTCACCTGACACCATACCAGAAAATTATGATGAAATACATAATACTCCTCGAAACAGTCACCATTTTCATCCTTGAATGAAACAGTGGCATTGATGTCGTTCGGATTAACCTTCCTCCTGCGCTTGTAGAACGGCAGGAATACAGGCTCGATGCCGGAAGTGGTCTGAGTCATCAGGGAAGTGGTTCCGGTAGGCGCGATGGTCAGCATTGACACATTGCGGCGGCCATATCTCACCATATCATCATACAGAGCCTCATCCTCCTTACGGATACGGCTTATCATCGGATTGTTCTCCTCCTTCCTGGCATTATAGATGGGGAATGCCCCGCGTTCCTTTGCCATATTCACCGAAGAACGGTATGCCTCTACAGCAAGCATCTTCTGTGTATCGGCAGCGAATTCTATGGACTTGTCCGAACCGTAGGTATAACCCAGAGCCGCGAGCATATCACCTTCTCCGGTAATTCCGAGTCCTGTACGACGGGCTCCCATAGATTTCTCCTTTATTTTTTCCCAGAGTTCTATCTCCACCCTCTTGACATCCTCATCCTCGGGATCACTCTTGACCTTGGCCAGAATGGCTTCGATTTTTTCCATCTCGAGGTCGATGAGGTCATCCATCAGACGCATAGCCATCGCGACGTGCTTCTTGAAAAGTCCGGTATTGAAGCTTGCCTGTTCCGTGAAGGGATTATCCACATAACTGTAAAGATTGATGGCTATCAGACGGCAGCTGTCATAAGGACAGAGAGGTATTTCGCCGCAAGGGTTGGTGCTGACGGTCCTGTATCCGAGATCAGCATAACAGTCAGCCACCGATTCACGGAGAATGGTATCCCAGAACAGGACACCCGGTTCAGCCGATTTCCACGCATTGTGAATGATTTTCTTCCAGAGGGAGGAAGCATTGATTTCCTTGGAAACCTTCGGGTGGTCGGAATTGATGGGATACTGCTGGACATACGGTCTCCCACTGAGGGCAGCACGCATAAACTCGTCATCCACCTTTACCGATACATTGGCACCGGTCACTTTACCGAGTTCCATCTTCGCATCGATGAATGATTCCGAATCCGGATGCTTGATGGAGATGGAAAGCATCAAGGCCCCGCGACGGCCGTCCTGAGCCACCTCCCGTGTCGAGTTTGAATATCTCTCCATAAAAGGCACCACACCCGTGGAACTAAGGGCACTGTTGAGAACGGGGGTTCCGGACGGTCTGATGTGAGAAAGATCGTGACCTACACCTCCACGACGCTTCATCAACTGCACCTGCTCCTCGTCTATTTTCATAATTCCACCGTAAGAATCGGCAGGATTACGATGTCCTATTACGAAACAGTTCGAAAGGGAAGCCACCTGATAATTGTTCCCGATTCCGGACATCGGACCACCCTGGGGAATTACGTATTTGAAATCCTTCAGAAGTTCGAAGATTTCATCCGAGTTCATGGGATTCGGATATTTCGCCTCTATTCTGGCGAACTCATCAGCGAGGCGGCGATGCATCTGCTCCGGGGACTTTTCATACAGGTTGCCGAAGGAATCCTTCATAGCATACTTGTTTATCCACACGGATGCGGCCAATTCGTCACCCTTGAAATACTCCTTGCTTGCAGCCAAGGCCTCATCGTAGGTATAAGTCATTAGTATATAGTTATTTATGAATTAATATCAATCTATTGTCCCCGTGTTTGACAGGGGAAATACTTTGCGAAGTTAGTGCTAATAGGGCATACTGCCCCGACAGGACAAGAGAAGATTTCAACTACTTTTTAACAAAAGCGGTCCGACTCTCACACAGAATGTTTTCAAGTCTCAACAGCAGTTCTTGCTGCAGTTACGGCAGTCGGAAAATTCCCCGCGAAGACGCTGACCTATGAGTTCCCCCATTCTCTGCCTGAGAGTCTCATTCGAAATCCCGGACAGGACTTCATCCGCGAAAGCCATCTGCTGGAGCAGTCTGGCCTCTTTGAGCGCTATCCCGCGGGAACGGAGATAAAAAAGCTGTTCCTCATCCAACCTGCCGTTGGTGGCCCCGTGGGAACATTTGACGTCATCGGCATAAATTTCCAGCTGAGGCTGCGACACAGCCCTGGCATCATTCGAAAGGAGAAGGTGATGATTCGCCTGGTAAGCCTCCGTTTTCTGTGCATCAGGAACGACTTTTATCAAGCCATCGAAAAGCGCCGAACTCCTTTCATCCAGAATCCCCTTGAAAAGCTGCCGGCTGGTACATTCCGGCACGAGATGGTTCAAACAGATTCTGTTCTCCACCTCCTGCGTCCCATCCATCAGATAAAGTCCGTTCAATTCGCATTCGGCACGGGTGCCACTGAGCGACACATCCACCTTATTCGAAATGACACCTCCGTGCAGGGTAACAAAAGTCATCTTCAATTTTCCTCCCGCAGCTATCCGGATATCATAAGCGGTATCGTGATTCGCCGCGTTATGTTCATTCTGCATAATGGTAAAATCGGCACAGGCTCTCTCCTCCACAGAAATGGAAATCTTCTCGTGAGTTTTGAAAGCCCGGTGCGAGAAGGTATGGGAACAGAGCAATATTTTCCCCGAAGAACCTTTTCCGAAATTGAAACTGTCCGCAAATTCTATCTCCTGCGCAGAATCATCCGTCCGTACCGCCACTACCTGCAACAGTTCCTCCATCGCTTCGCCTCCGGCAATGGAAATGTTCAGTTCCCTGCCCGTACCCTGCACACCTCCGTCCACCAGGAAAAGCTGTCGTGCACCCTTCATCGGCACACGGCATCTGAATTCCTTCTGGAGTTCCGTAACCGGAGCGTATATCAGATTATTTAATAAGCCAGTCATAACCTTTCTTCTCTATCTCAAGAGCCAGTTCCCTGCCGGCTGTATGAATTATTCTCCCCTTATACAGGACGTGCACGACATCGGGCACTATGTAATCCAGAAGCCGCTGGTAATGGGTTATCACTATAATGGCATTATCTGGACGCTTGAGCTTGTTCACCCCGGTAGCCACGATTCTGAGGGCATCCACGTCCAGTCCGCTGTCGGTCTCGTCCAATATGGCAAGCCGTGGTTCCAACATAGCCATCTGGAAAATTTCATTGCGCTTTTTCTCTCCACCCGAAAAGCCCACGTTCACACCTCTGGAAGAAAACGAGGAATCCATTTCCACTATGGACATTCTCTCCCGCATCAACTTCAGGAACGCGGCGGCGCTGAGAGCATCCAGTCCCTTATGTTTTCTATGCTCATTGATAGCGCTTCTCATAAAGTTCACATTAGTGACTCCCGGTATTTCCGTCGGGTACTGGAAGCCAAGGAACATCCCCGCCCAGGAACGCTCTTCAGGGGACATCTTCAGAAGATTCCGCCCGTCAAAGTCAACTTCTCCTGAAGTGACCGTGAAGGTATTCCTACCGGCCAGCACGGCTGAAAGAGTCGATTTCCCGGCACCGTTGGGTCCCATTATAGCATGTACCTCACCTGCCTTGACCTCAAGATTTATTCCACT
>JAZUEO010000047.1:0-3622 GCA_045640205.1 Candidatus Coprenecus sp.
CATAAATATCAACGGCCGTATGGGAGAAGACATCGTTTCTGCAAACGCGGCACTGCACGCTGCCTCAGTGCCCATTTCCGAGAAAGATGCTGTCAAAGATCTAAACAGATAATCGACGGTCCAGCCTCCCACCACTCCGTAAAAACACATTATGAAAAATGGGGCCAACACCATCAGGAATCCCAACATTCTCCAGACTTTGTTCCCTGATGAAAGATGGAACAGAGACCCGGCAGGATTCGAAGCTCCACGTCTTCCTATAATCATTTCAGAGACCATTATGGGCAACGAAACCAAAATAATGCTTACGATATATATCAAAATGAATGCAGCTCCTCCGTTAGTTCCCATCAAATAGGGGAAACGCCACATATTGCCAAGTCCCACGGCCGAGCCTGTCAATGCCACCAATACGCCGAACGAAGACTGGAAACCTTTCCTTTCCGTTATATTAGAATCTTTCATAGTGCAAAAATATGAAATCACATTTTAATTTCCTGCGTGAAATGATATTGTATGTTCCGTTCATCAAAAAAAGCCAGAAGGTCTGACGTCACATCCACCTTGAATTTTCTGGAGAATAGCTCCACGGACAGTTTTGACTCCGTATCCACGGCCACGACATTGAATATGGCCTTGCCCTTTGAAGCCCGAAGCCTATGGCAGAGCTCCCTGCAGAAAGCGGCAGTGGCCATTTCGAGAGGAATACGCACAGACATCGCGCGGATAAATGCCTCCGCAGTATTGGAGAGAAGCATAATGGACTGTATCCTCGGCTCGACCGAAACAGGTTTCAAGTCTTTTACAGTCTTGCCCTCCTGACGCAGTTTTTCCTTCTCCTCATCCTTCAGATACGGAAATCTTGCGCTCAGTTTCACCTTTATCAGAAGAGGATGCTGACACTCTCCGTACTGCATATACGTCTCATAATCTTTCCCGAACAAGGTAAAAGTATAAGTGCCGGAATAATCCTCTATGGTAAGTTTACAGAAATCACGACCTGTCTTGGTCTGCCGTCTCTCATACGCGGTCACAAGCCCCGCCACCATACATTCCTTTCCCTGATATTCCGGTCTGGAAAGTGCAGAATCCCCCATCTCCTTCATCTCCGAGAGAGTACAGTTCGTAAACTGCCTGATTTCGAAACGGTACATATCAAGGGGGTGGGACGACAGATACATTCCCACCAGTTCCTTTTCCCTGCGCAGAATTTCCATTCTGTTGAGTTCCGGAACCGCCGGGAGCAGGGGACGGGATGTCTGAATCGCATTGTCTCCACCGAAAAGGCTCGCGGTAGCGGCCTCCTTATCCTTCTGATAAAGGCTCCCGTAGCGTATCAAACTGTCAAGAAAAGTTTCATCCTTGTCCCCGATCACCACGGAAAATGAGCCCCGGTTGATTTCCGGAAATGAATCGAATGCCCCGGAATAAGCCAGATATTCAATTCCTTTTTTATTGATTACAGTTGAATCCGTTCTCTCCATAAAATCGAAGATGTCGGTAAATTTCCCTCCTTCCTCACGAGCACGGATTATGGAATCCACGGCATTGGCACCTACGCCTTTTACTCCGGCCATTCCGAAACGGACATTCCCGTCACGGTCCACCGAGAAGTTCGTCCGGCTTTCGTTGATATCCGGTCCGAGTACCTTGATGCCGTGCTTCTTGCAGTCATCCATCAGTTTGGTAATCTCGACGATATCCCCCTGCGCATTGGTCATAACCGCAGCATAATAGGCAGCCGGATAGTGAGCCTTGAGATACCCAGTCTGATATCCCACCCAGGCATAGCAGGTGGCGTGGGACTTATTGAACGCGTAAGCGGCGAATGCCCTCCAGTCTTCCCATATCTTTTCAAGTTTCTCCTTCGGATGACCCCTTTCGATACCTCCGCTGAAGAATTCCTCGCGAAGCCCCTCCATCACCTTAATCTGTTTCTTCCCCATCGCCTTGCGGAGCTTGTCGGCCTTTCCCTTGGAAAATCCGGCCAGCAATTGGGACAGCAGCATCACCTGCTCCTGATAAACTGTAACTCCGTAAGTCCCCTTCAGATACTTCTCCATTTCAGGGAGGTCATATTCGATTTTTTTCTCCCCTTTCTTACGCGCGACAAAATCAGGAATATAATCCATAGGCCCCGGACGATAAAGGGCATTCATAGCGATAAGGTCCTCGAAACGGCTCGGCTGAAGTTCCCGAAGCCATTTCTGCATTCCTTCCGATTCAAACTGGAATATGGCGACAGTGTCTCCCCTGCTGAAAAGCTGATAGGTAAGTTCATCATCGATGGGGATATGGAAGATATCCACATCTATCCCCTGAGCTTCCTTGATATTCTTGACACACTCTTTGAGAATGGTAAGAGTCTTGAGACCCAGGAAATCCATTTTCAGCATACCGGCGGACTCTATGAGAGTCCCCTCGAACTGGGAAACCAGCAAATCCTGTCCGGTATCCTTGTCCTTTACGGTACAGATGGGGATGAAATTCGTCAGGTCGTCGCGGCCTATGATGGTGGCACAGGCGTGAACCCCTGTCTGACGTACCGTCCCTTCGAGTATCTCACCGTATGCAAGCATATCGTGGATGGCCTCATTCCCCGAATTGAACGCTTCCTGAAACTCAGGCAGTTTCTCCACACACAGTTTAATCGTGGCATCCACTTCCTTGTCTTCCTTCACTTTCTTCCTGACCTTCACCTTTTCCAACACTTTCTGAACCGAGACGTTTCCATTTTCATCGGTAATCTCCTTCTCGACCTCTTTCTCCACCTCCTCCTCGACCTCTTTCTCCACCTGAATGGTCATCTTCTTGCTCGGAACGAGTTTGGACAGACGGTCTGTTTCCTGCAATGGAACCTTCTGGATACGTCCAAGGTCCTTGATGACACTCCTCGTACCTAAAGTGCCGAAAGTCACCACGTGAGATACGTGACTCTTCCCATACTTGCGTTCCACATAATCAAAGACCTCATAACGGCCTGCATCATCGAAGTCTATATCGATATCAGGCATATTAACACGTTCCGGATTAAGGAAACGTTCGAACAGAAGATCGTATTTAATAGGATCTATATCGGTGATAGTGAGACAGTAAGCTACGGCACTGCCGGCTGCGGAACCACGTCCGGGTCCCACCCATACCCCCATCTTGCGTGCAGCATTGATAAAATCCTGCACTATCAGGAAGTAGTCGGGGAAGCCCATTCTCTTGATAGTGGCCAGTTCGAAATCCACTCTCTCCACCTGCTCCTGAGTAAGCTCATCCCCCCACCTCATATGCGCTCCCTGATATGTCAGATAATGCAGGTAATCATTCGAATCCGTAAAGCCTTCCGGCAATGGGAATACGGGAAGGATGGCATCGTGGTTAAGGTCGATGACCTCCACCTTGTCAGCTATTTCCAAGGTATTCGCCAGCGCATCGGGTCTGTCGGCAAAAATGGCCGCCATCTCCTCAGTGCTTTTGAGGTATTCCTGCTGGGTATAGCGCAGACGCTTCGGATCGTCAAAATCCGCATTTGTGCTCAAACAGATGAGCCTGTCGTGAGCCGGGCCGTCTTCTTTTCTTACGAAATGGGCATCATTGGTGGGGATTATCTTCACTAAGTCGGAGGCCAAGC
>JAZUEO010000048.1:0-9891 GCA_045640205.1 Candidatus Coprenecus sp.
TTCGATGCATTCATCAGTTGGAAGTTCTCCGAGGCTGGCAAGAGGGGTTTGGTGACGTATATGAAAGAGGCTTTTCAGAATTGGGCGGGATATGCCCCGGTCTGTTATGAAATCGAAACTGATGATGGTGTGCATTTGAGACAGTCAGCCGTTCTGATTACCTGCGCAAATGCCGCGCAATGGGGGAACAATGCCAGGATAGCCCCCCACGCATCGCTGACAGACGGATTGCTCGACGTAACGGTAGTGGATCCTCTCAACGTTCTTCAGGCCGGACCTGTAGCAGTTCATCTTATGGGCGGTACTCTTCATTGGAGTCCGCTGACGAAGATGTTCAAGTGCCGTAGTCTGATTATACGTCGCCCGGTGGAAGGACCGGCTCATTTTGACGGGGAGCCGATGATGCTTGGTACGGAATTGGAAGTGAAAGTAATACCTGAGGGTCTGAAAATGCTGGTTCCGGCCAGAAAGAAAAATATATGAGCCGTATGCCTTTCAAAAACAAGAGGGATTTATATCTCCTGCCGCTCTGCGCATCATTGAACCTCATCGTCGTGATGATATTATATGCCCTGTGCAGGGCTGTGTATTTGTGGATGAACATAGGACTGTTCCCGGAACTGACTCAGCCGGAAATGTTCGGATTTTTCCGTTCCGGTCTGATTTTCGATATTTCAGCGGTTCTGTATTCTAATCTGCTTTATATCGCCCTGGCTCTGCTTCCTGTTCCCGGAAAGGAGAGCCGGCTTTATTCGAGGATTCTCAGATGGTCCTATTTCATTCCGAATGCCGTTTGTCTGATTTCGAATATCGCGGACAGCCTCTATTTCCCGTTTTCCAGGAGGCGTACGACCGCTTCGGTTTTCAGAGAATTCACCGCCGAGGACAATATCGGTGAAATCATCCGCACGGAATTGGTGAATCATTGGTACCTGGCAGTCATAACTCTGGTATTAATTCTTGTCCTGTGGCTGTTTTATATTCATCCCTTATCGGGTATATGGCATTCCGAAGACTATGACGAAAAAACAAGACCGGTAAGTCCGGGCAGATATTATCTGACGCATTTTCTCATTCTGGCCGCGTTGGCTTATCCTATAGTGGGAGGTTTGCGCGGAGGATTCGGGCGGCAGACTCGTCCCATAACCATAAGTAATGCGAACGGATATGTCAAGCGTCCACAGGAGGCCGCTCTGGTGCTGAATACCCCTTTTTCATTGATGCAGACTCTTGGCGTGGAGTCTTTCCCGAGACCCGGGTATTATTCCGATGGGGAACGGAAAAGAATGGAGAGTATTTTCAATCCCCTTCATACCCCCGTGGCAGGAAAAGATTTCAAGCCATTGAACGTGGTGGTATTTATTATGGAGAGTTTCGGCAGGGAATACAGCGGATATCTGAATCAGGATATTTCCGCTTATAAGGGATATACACCATTTTTGGATTCTCTGATGTCAGAATCGCTGACGTACAAGTATTCCTTTGCCAACGGACATAAGAGCATTGACGCCATGCCTTCCGTTCTTTCTTCTATCCCTATGTTCATAGAACCGTTCTTTCTGACTCCATATTCTCTTAACGATGTTTCCAGTATAGCCGGAGAACTTGCGAAAAAGGGGTATTATACTGCCTTTTTCCACGGAGCCAAGAATGGTTCTATGGGATTTGAGGCTTATGCCCGTGCTTCAGGTTTCGGTGATTATTTCGGCAGGACGGAGTATCGCGAATGGCTCGGCCACGATGATTCCGATGATTATGACGGGTACTGGGGAATATGGGATGAAGAGTTTTTCCAGTTTTTCGCAGACAAGATGAGTTCCTTCAGAGAACCTTTCTGTACAGGAGTGTTTTCGGTCTCATCCCATCATCCTTTCATCGTACCGGAAAAGTATGAAGGTGACTTCCCGAAAGGGAACATACCGATGCATCAGTGTGTCGCCTATTCCGATTTCGCTCTCCGCCGGTTTTTCGAAAAAGCCTCCGCTTGCGAGTGGTTCGACCGCACACTGTTCATCATTACTGGCGACCATACGAATCAGACGGATTTGCCTGAGTATAAAACCGATGCGGGAACATTTGCCGTTCCCGTGATTTTCCATTACCCTGCGGGCAATGTGAGCGGTATCAATGCACTTCGCGGCCTTGATTCGGAGAGTGTGGCCCAGCAGGCAGACATTATGCCTACTGTTCTTGATTTTCTGAGCTATGATATCCCGTATGTGGCTTTCGGGTGTGATTTGCTTAACACTCCGGCAGGGGAGACTTTCGCCGTAAATTATAACAATGGCGTTTATCAGTTGTTCAAAGGTGATTTCTGTCTTCAGTATGACGGAAAACGTTCGTCGGGCCTTTATCGCTTCAGAACAGATGTGTATATGAAAGACAATCTTCTGGATAAATACCCCGAAGTGCGGGAGAAAATGGAAGAAAATATCAAATCCATCATTCAGCAGTATATGGAAAGAATGAATGATAATCAGCTTATAGTGAAATAATCGGATGAGAACCAAAACATCTTCGACAGTCAAAGACGGAATACTTGCTTTCCTGAAATCAATCATCGCCATCATTTTTTATGCTGTCGCTATGGCTGGAGTCGGCGTGGGACTTGATTCTCTGACGGATGGTACCCTGCCATTTCCCGTCAGTCAAGGGATTTGCGCTCTGGTGGGGGGACTCGGGTCTGTCTGGCTGATGCGCAGCTTGTTGGACCATAAGTCGATATCCGGTTTGGGATATGCCTGGGACGGAAGTGGATTTGTCAGAGGCTTCCTGCTCGGGGCTTGTCTGATTCTCATCGGTCTGGGAATACTGCTTCTAAGTGCTTCGGTAAGGGTAGTCTCCTTTTCCTGGAATATTTCAATCGTCCTTCAGACAGTCTTTCTATTCGTGTGTGTGGCTATCGGTGAAGAAAGCTGTTTCAGGGCTTATATTGTAGGTAATATGGGGGATACTATGGGAAACGTTTCCGCCTTGTTCATCTCCGGCATATTGTTCTCCGCTCCCCATTTGATAAATCCGAACAGCTCGTGGATGTCTTTTTTGGGAATACTTCTGGCCGGATGGATGCTGGCCGCTGCCTATGTCTTTACGAGAAATCTGTGGAAGGCCGTCGGAATCCATTTCGGATGGAATCTGATGCAGTCGATGGTGGGTTTCCGTGTCAGCGGTCTTGACATTCCAGGTATCTTGACACTGGATTATCCTCAGGAGAACGTTTGGAACGGGGGTATTTTCGGATTCGAGGCATCTCTGGTATGCGTGATACTTCTCAGCGCGGTCACCACCTTTCTTATTTGGAAGGGGCGCAGATTCTCAAAATGACGTTATTGGTAGAGAAAGCGTTTGATGCTTCTCTTGGGAGTTTTCTCGAATTCTTCTTTTACGAGTTCTATCCTGGAAATTCTGGAATAACTCGGGAGCAACAGATTCAGTTTCAGCCGGTTTTCTTCCATAATTTTGGACAGTCCGTTCTCATCCAGTGATTCCTGTGAGACTCTGGTGAGGTCAGGGAATACCAATGCCACTATCTTCTTGTCCCTTTCCACTACGATGGATTCGACGACGTAAGGTTGATTATTCAGTTTGTCCTCTATCTCCTCGGGGTAGATGTTCTGTCCGTTCGAACTGAGAATCATATTCTTGGAACGGCCCCGGATGAATATGTTCCCTTTGGAATCCATTACACCCAAATCGCCTGTTCTCAACCATCCGTCATCGGTGAAAGCGGCTTTCGTGGCTTCTTCATTGTGGAAATAACCCATCATTACATTGTCCCCCCTGGCCTGAATTTCACCGACCTTTCTGATGGGGTCATCCGAATCGATGCGGATTTCCATACGGTGTACCGCTTTCCCGCACGAACCTTTGCGAAACTTTTTCCAGTCTTCGTATCCGAGGATGGGACCGCATTCTGTCATTCCGTAACCGATGGTGTAGGGAAGCCGGGTCGCTTTCATAAGTTCTTCGACTTCGGCATTGATGGCTGCGCCACCTATTATCATATAGCGCAGTTCGCCACCAAAGGCGAGGAGTATCTTGTCGTGGATACGCTGATAGACGAGGTTCCGCAGAAGAGGAAACTTCATCAGCCATTTGAATTTCGGTTTTTCGAGTGTAGGGAAAACAGAAGCTTTGAATACTTTCTCGATAACCAGCGGGACGGTAACTATCATATACGGCTTGACTTCAGCGAAGGCCT
Source organism: Candidatus Coprenecus sp. (assembly GCA_045640205.1). Lineage (GTDB taxonomy): Bacteria > Bacteroidota > Bacteroidia > Bacteroidales > UBA932 > Minthomonas. The sequence continues at coordinate 4,202 of JAZUEO010000048.1, forward strand.
TGAAGAGAATGTTGGGAGATGGAAGCTTGCCGAGGAAGAATACGTGGCATCCACCTGCGAGCTGGTATAGAAATTCAAAAGCCAGACCGTACATATGGGCCATCGGAAGCATTGAAACTATGCTTTCTCCCGGATGATTCGGAATCCCCCACTGTCCGAATTCGATGTTGGAACTGAGGTTTCCGTATGAAAGCATTACTCCCTTGGGTGCACTGGTGGTTCCTGATGTATAATTTATCAGGGCCAGGTCGGAGAAATTGTTCTTGGGATAATCCACTATATCGGGAGTAACCCCCTTGGGACATGCTTCCTTCATCCATTGTCCCATGTCGTCCAGATAGCATCCGGAGGATATCGCTGACGTGTCATTGTCTCTAATCCAGAGAATTTCATCGGCCGTGAGGTCGATGGCATACTTGAGGAAGCTGAATGATGATGGGGTCATCCTGTCCCATTTGTCCTTTTCCGTGAACAGAACCAGACTTTCGGAGTGTTCTGTGAGAGACTGTATGCTGTCCGTAGTGAAGTCGTTCAGAAGAGAAACTACGACGGCTTCGTATGTGGTCACGGCCATGAATACTATTCCCCATTCGGCGCTGTTGCGGGCGCAGAGGGCGATTTTGTCCCCTTTCCTTATGCCTAATTTTCTGAACAGAATGTGGTAAGCCTCTATCTTCTGCGCCATTTCTCCGTAGGAATAGGTAGTCCCTTTGTAATTCGTCAGGGCAGGCTCATTCCAAGCGCTCTTGACGGAGCGTTCGATATAGTATAGGAAATGATTGTACATTTTCATCGCGGTGAGTACTGTCTGCAAAGATATGTTTTTTTCTTATTGTTCGGTCAGGCTGCGCCAGGCACTGATGAATCTGTCGGCCGTGGCAGTGGAGACTGTGAGCGAGGGGAGCAGTCGGATGACGTTTCTGCCGGCGGCTCCTGTGAAAATGTGTTTTTCGAACAGAAGCCTGTCTCTCAGACCCTCGAATCCCGCTTTGAGTTCAAGTCCTATCATAAGCCCTTTCCCACGATATTCACTGATGGCTTTGTCCAGCCCGTCGGGACCGCAGAAGGCCTTTCTGAAATAATCCCCCATTCTGGAGGCGTTTTCGACGAGATGCTCGTTCTCGATGACGTCGATTACGGCTATGGCGGCTGCACAGGCGAGGTGGTTGCCACCGAAGGTGGTTCCCAGCATACCGTATTCCGCCTTGATGACGGGAGAGATGAGTACACCTCCGATGGGAAGGCCGTTGGCCATCCCCTTGGCTGAAGTGATGATATCTGCGCGTATGCCGGAGTGCTGGTGGGCATAGAATTTTCCGGAACGTCCGTAGCCGGACTGGATTTCATCGAGTATGAGGAGTGTTCCTGTCTTGTCACACAAACTGCGGAGGGCACGGAGGAATCCGTCGGTCGGTTCATAGATGCCGGCCACTCCCTGTATGCCTTCTATGATGACGGCGGCATATTCTCCGGTGTGAAGTTCACGTTCCACCGCTTCCGCATCATTGAACGGAACGAAAGTTATTTTGTCAGTGGAATTGAACGGGGCGCGGATTTTAGGATTGTCGGTGGCGCTTACGGCTCCGCTGGTACGGCCGTGGAAAGCCTTGCCGAATGCCAGGATGCGTGCACGTCCGGTGGAGAAAGAGGCCAGTTTCAGAGCGTTCTCGTTCGCTTCGGCACCGCTATTACAGAGGAAAAGATTATAGTCATCGTAACCGCTGACCTTTCCGAGTCTGTGGGCGAGTTCTTTTTGAAGCCCGTTTTGAACGGCATTGGAATAGAATCCGAGCCGGTTTATCTGTTCCGTGACGGCTTGTATGTAATGGGGGTGGGAATGACCGATGCTGATGACGGCGTGTCCGCCATAGAGGTCAATGTATTCATTTCCTTCCTTGTCCCACAGAGTGGTGTCCAGTCCTCTGACCGGTTCTATGTCCCACAGTTTGTATGTTTTGAATAGTTCCATATCGAAATGACTTCTAGAATGCTGATGCTTTGAGTTTCAGTCCGGCAGTCTCCTCGAAATGGCAGATGAGGTTCATATTCTGAACGGCCTGTCCTGACGCCCCTTTGAGAAGATTGTCTATTACAGATGTGATTACCAGGGAATCCGAATGTTTTTCGAGGGATATGATGCATTTGTTCGTGTTGACGGCCTGTTTGAGATCCACGGACCTGTCGCTGATGAACGTGAAGGGCGAATCAGCGTAGAAATCCTTATACAGTGCGACTGCCTGTTCGGTGCTGATGGAACAGCCGGTATGGACGCTGGCGAAGATTCCTCTGGCGAAATCGCCTCTTATGGGGACGAACTTGAATTCACCGCTGAAACCGGGCTGGATCCGGTGGATGTTTCTGCCGATTTCCAGCAAGTGCTGGTGCTCGAAAATTTTATAGGCGGAGAGATTGTCGTTCCGCCAGCTGAAGTGGGTGGTGGCTCCGGGTTTGACTCCCGCTCCGGTGGAACCGGTTATAGCTGTGATATTGATGTCGCTCTCAAGCAGACCTTCCTTGGCCAAGGGGAGTATGGCCAGTTGTATGGCGGTGGCGAAGCATCCGGGGTTGGCGATTTTCGTGGCCCCGGATATTCTTTCCCGTTGCATTTCCGGCAGTCCATATACATATCCTTCCGATTCGTCGCGGAAATCCTGTGCGAGGTCGATGATTTTCAGCCCTGCCGGGCAGTGGTGGCTCTGCCAGAATTCCCTGCTTTTTCCGTGAGCGGAGCAGAGGAAAAGAACATCGATGCTGTCGAGGTTATAGCTGTCCGTGAATTGGATGTCGGTGTCACCGATAAGCCCTTCGTGGACATCATAGATGTGGTTCCCTGCATTGCTTTCGGAATGTACGAATTCTATTTCTACATACGGGTGATTTACCAGAATGCGCAGCAATTCACCGGCGGTATAACCAGCCCCGCCTATGATTCCGGCTTTAATCATCGGGAAGTTCGTCTTTGTGTGAAAGGTAGTAAGCCCGCAGGGGAGTGGAAGTTACCTTGATGAATCCCTTGGCATCTTCGGAAGTCCATCCCTTGGCTCCTTCGCCGTATTCTCCCAGTTTGTTCTTTACAAGGTCATCCGGAGAATCCACTCCTACGGTGGAGAAGCCATAGGGGCGGAGGGAGAGGGTGACAGTTCCGTTGACGTTCCTCTGGCTGCTTTCGAGCATCGCCTCGATATCGCGCATCACGGGTTCCAGATATTGACTTTCGTGGAGGAACATTCCGTACCAGTTGGCCACCTGGTCCTTCCAGTACTGCTGCCATTTGCTGAGAGTGAATTTTTCGAGGAACTTATGGGCTCCGATGATGAGCATCGGGGCTGCGGCTTCGAAACCGACTCGTCCCTTGATGCCGATTATGGTGTCTCCCACGTGCATATCACGCCCTATGCCGTAGGCGGCACCGATTTTCTCGACAGCCTGTATGGCGCTGATTCTGTCTTTGTATTCTTTTTCGTTTACGGAGCATAGTTCTCCGCCCTTGAATCCGAGCGAGAGAATTTCGCTTCCTGTCTTTTCCACCTGTTTCAGGTATGCTGCTTCGGGGAGCCCCTGTCTGGAATCGAGAATTTCTCCACCGCAGATGGAAGTGCCCCACAGGCCGACATTGTAGGAGTATTTCAGTTTGGTAAAATCTGCGAAATATCCATTAGCATTCAGGTAATCGACCTCCTGCTGGCGGCTGAGATTCCCGTCCCGGGTGAGGGTGATAATCTCAATTCCCGGACACATTACCAGAAAGGTCATATCGAAGAGCACCTGGTCATTGCCGGCCCCGGTGGAGCCGTGGGCGATGGCGTCCGCTCCTATCTGCTTGGCATAGCGGGCGATGGCCATACCCTGGAAGATTCTTTCGGATGATACCGATATCGGGTATGTGCCGTTCCTGAGAACGTTTCCGAAAATCATATATTTCAGACTCTTCTCATAGTATTCCTGAGTGACGTCGAGGGTTACATACCCGGCAGCCCCCAGTTTATAGGCGTTCTCTTCATTCGCCTTGAGCTGCTCCGGGGAGAATCCGCCCGTGTCAGCACAGGCAGCATATACTTCGTAACCTTTTTCTTTGGCCAGATACATAACGGTATAGGAAGTATCCAGACCACCGCTGAAAGCGACCACTACTTTTTTCTTCATATCATTATGATTATTGTTCGTCGGGATGATGTATTTCAAGATGTTCTTTCGGATCGTAGAGGAGTCCGGTGCAGATGCACATCTTATAGTCGTGGCTTGCGAGTATGTCGAAGTGACGGCATCCTTGACAGCCTTTCCAGAATTCGGGGTCGTCTGTGAGTTCTGTGAAAGGAACGGGACGGAATCCGAATTCATAGTTCATTTTCATTACCGCGGCGCCCGTGGTGATGGAGAAAATCTTCGCATTGGGGAAAAGTTCCCTGGAGAGGATGAAGGTCTGTTTCTTTATCATTTTGGCTACCCCCATCCCCCTGAATTTGTGGGCGACGATGAGCCCCGAGTTGGCGACAAAACTTTTTCCTCCCCAGGATTCTATGTAACTGAATCCTGCAAATTCTCCTTCGTCGCTTATGGCTATTATGGCCTTTCCAGCCCTTATTTTTTCGCAAATGTATTCCGGTGTGCGCTTGGCGATACCCGTCTTGCGTTCAAGCGACGATTTGTATATTTCATCGCAGATTTCCTGCGCAAATTTCGTGTGGCATTCCTGAGCCACGGTGGCTTCAATTTTCATCTGTACGGTATTTTTCTTACCTGACGTTGGCTGCGAGCCATTTTTCGGCATCCATTGCCGCACGGCACCCCGAGGCGGCTGCGTTGATGGCCTGACGGTAGGTGGGGTCCTGGACGTCGCCTGCCGCGAAAATTCCCGGCACGTTGGTGGCAGTTCCCTTGCCTTCGGTAATGATGTACCCATTGCCGTCCACGGCGATGTAATCTTTGAAGATGTCGGAATTCGGATGATGTCCGATGGCCAGGAAGAAACCGTCGATGGCTATTTCGGTTTCGCTACCGTCTTCCCTGACGAGCCGGAGCCCGGTCACGCCCGTTTCATCGCCCAGAATTTCGCGGGTCTGGTGTTTCCAGAGCACTTCTATGTTAGGGGTGGAAAGCAATCGTTCCTGCATCGCCTTTGAGGCGCGGAGGACATCGCGTCGCACTATCAGATATACTTTCTTGCAGAGGGATGCGAGATATGTGGCTTCTTCGCAGGCTGTGTCGCCTCCTCCCACTACGGCCACGGTTTTTTTCCGGTAGAAAAAACCGTCGCAGGTGGCGCAGGCGGATACTCCCATGCCACGGAATTTCTCCTCCGAAGGGAGTCCCAGATATTTGGCGGTGGCTCCTGTGGCAATGATTACCGAGTCCGCCTCAATCCATTTCTCCCCGTCGATTTCCACCTTGAACGGCCGGGATGAAAAGTCCGCTTTCGTGGCAAGCCCGAAGCGAACTTCTGCCCCCAGACGCTGCGCCTGGGCTTTGAAATCGTCCATCATCTGCTGCCCCTGCACACCATTAGGATATCCGGGGAAATTTTCTATTTCTGTGGTCTGGGTGAGCTGTCCGCCGGGCTGGATGCCTTCATAGACGACGCACTGTAGATCGGCTCGGGAACCATATATGGCAGCTGTATAACCTGCGGGACCGCTGCCGAGAATCAATAACTGTATGTGTTCCATCGTTTGGTTTTTAGTCATTAATAAAAA
>JAZUEO010000049.1:0-12354 GCA_045640205.1 Candidatus Coprenecus sp.
GGCTACGATCCGACTTCCTTGAATCCTCCGACATTGATGATATCTCCCAGACGTCCGGTAAGGTGAATCAATCCATCTTCATCTGCATAACCGAGGTCGGACATATGGACTTTCCCATCGACGATTACTTGCGCCGTGCTCTCGGGGTCATTTACGTATCCGCTCATTATGGCGGGACCGGAAACTATCAGGTGTCCTTCTTCCGAAATTTCTACGGAGGCGTTTCTGAACGGTCTGCCGATACATCCTTCCATATATTTCCCGTCATTGAAATTATAGGTGGCCGCGCAACCGATTTCGGTGCCTCCGTAAGTGTTGAACAGTCTTGAATGGGGCAATGCCTTGCTGAGTCTTTCCATATCGATCTTGGTGATGGGGGCGGCTCCGGTTTCGATGAAATCGATTTTCGGGGCGAGCGAGCATAATTTTTCATAAGAAAATTCCATCAGCAATTTCAAACTTGCGGGGACCATAAAGGTGGCGAATTTTGTGAAGGGCAGTTCGAATGCTTTGAAAAATGTGTTCATATCTTTCAAGCCATCGATGATATAAACTGTGCCTCCTGCAGACAGTGTAGGGTGAAGTTTGCTGAGGAATGCTATGTGATTCAGGGGACCGTTTATGATGAACAGCAGTTCTGAGGAGAAGCCCAGGTCGTGAATGAAATTGTCGGCGCAGGCCGCATAGTAAGTATCTGAGAGCATAGTGCCCTTTGATTTCCCTGTCGTTCCCGTAGTGTAAATGGTGTCAGCTATTCCGTCCGGGAAGGAGACAGATGAAACTTCTTCGGTCACCTTTTGAACTTGTTCTTCCGGGCTGTGACACTCCAGAGGTACGGCCACGGCCTTCAGGTGATGGACTGCGCAATAGGTGATGATGAAATCAATATTCTGGTTCGCACGGAATACGTATGCACGGTGTGACTCAAGACCTTCGGATGAAAGTTTTTCCGCCCGTTCGAGTATGGCCTCCCACAGTTCTCCGTATGTCAGGCTTTCACCGCCACAGATGGCGGCTGTTTTCCCCGGGGTCTTTTCCGCATAATGTTTGATTTTGCTTTCCAATGTCATCTTGGAGATGACCATGGAAGTGACATTGGCTATATTCTTGAAATTTTTAGGGGTCACGTCATTTGAATCGAGAACGATGTCATATTTCTTGGACAAGGCATAGAGAATGGTGGCTATTCCTATGGAATCCAATTCTGTAAACAGAAAGTCCGAGTCGAAATCGACGGCAGGTAAAAGTTCTGATAAAAATGATTTGATAGTTGAGGTGGTCATATTATTATAGTTTGAATTCGATGTTTGAAACGAAATCTTCAGCGGCGGCTTCCGCTATCCGGAGTTTCTCTTCGTTTGAGATGGTGGCCGTTATTCGGGTGTCGGGATATTTCAAGGCCAGCAGAATGGCAAGTTCCCCGTAACCTGCATCCGCCATTTCATACGTGGATTTTTCCGATAAATCCGTATTCAGGACAGATTCTGCCGTTCTGCCAAGATTCAGGGAGATGCTTCTTTCGATATGTTTCCCTTTGTACAGGTATCTGCCTTTGACCCGGTCAATGGGATTTTCCGGGGGTCCGAAAATCAGAGATTTCAGAGTGATGGGATATCGTCTGATTTTTCCCTCTTTCCCCGTCAGCCAGTTGAACAGCAGCGGAGGTATCATATAAGCCATCAGCACGACGGATGACATTCCGATGATGGTTATTTCTGACAATGAGCGCAGGGCAGGATGTTTTGCCGTTATCAGGGTTCCGATACCGACGAACATTATCGCAGCGGATTCCATGATGCTCTGCTTGTATGAAGGAAGTATCTTTTTCCTTCGTGCGAATTCATAAAGGCACCCTTCCGTCATAAAAATCGTGTAATCATCCCCCTGTCCGAAGATGAAGGTAGCCAATATGATATTGATTATGTTGAACTGTATTCCAAGGAGTGACATAATCCCCAATATCCAGACCCAGCTGACAGCCATAGGAATGAATGAAATTATCGCCAGTTCCAGTCTGCCGAATGAATACCAGAGGAACAGGAACACTATCAGGGAGCATACCCAGCCGATGTAGTTGAAGTTTTCAGACAGATTCCCGGCCAGACCTCCGTTCATTCCTTCCACGTCAAAACAATAGTCTTTCAGTATCTCCTTTATCTTGCCCGCCTGAGCAGGTTCGACATTTACGGGATCGATTATGAAGAACGCGTCCTCCGTTTCGGATTTTGATAAGTTTTGAATGAATACCGTTTCAGTCAGGGGGGTGAAATAATCGAATTCCTTCGGTTCAAGAGATGAAGACCGGTCAATGAGAAGATTGAATGCATCGAAAGCGTTTTCAGAGAAAGCGGCACGTCGGGCAGTCTCCTTCAGTTCTGTGGTCAATGCTTCCCGGTGTTTTGTAATTAATGCATTCCAAGCGGCGAGTCTCCTGTCCTGTGCCTGTTTTGAGACGATGAAAGTTCCGGCTTGGTTCTGTCGGGAAATGATTCCCTCTTTTTCCAGTTTATCAACAGATTCTTTGAGTATTTCCGACTGAATCAGGGCATCATTGAAAGAACTGCCTTTGAAATAGATGTAAACAGTTTGAAAATGGTGATTTTCGTCTTTCGTCAGAATATCTTCGAAGTACTGCATATCCTCCCTCTGTAGGTCCGTCATATAATTGATATGGGATAGATTGGTGTCGAAACGGGTGCCGGTACTGAATATGCATAGAATGATAGTGATGGCGGCCACGATGAGGACCAGATACCTGTTTCTTTCAGGTGAGAATGAACAGATTTTCCGAATGAGACGGCTTGGTCCTTCGTTCTGTCTGTACGGCGCGATATAATGGGGTAGAAAGAAAATCACGAACAGAATGGTCCCCACCAGAAGCAGGGAAGCGAACAAGCCCAGGTCTCTTAATGCGACAGATTTCAGCGGAACCAAGGCGAGAAATGCTCCCACGGTGGTTATATTGCCTATTATCAGAGGGTTTTTGATTTCATTCAGCGCTTTTTTCCTGTCACTCTGATGAGCGCTGTGTGCGATAAGATGCAGGGGATAGTTTACCGCGATTCCCAATATGACGCTGGATATGCCTATGACTATGATTGAAACTTTGTCCCGGAAGAGAGCCATTCCACCGAATGCAAAGAGAAGTCCCCAGGCGATGGAAAGGAAAATCAGGGAAATGTTTTTAATCGATTTGAATGAAAAGCTCAGGAGGAAGATTATCAGAATGACGGAGAGACTGATGGCTATGATGCTGTCTGACTTGATTCTGTCAGAATTGCCGACGGCGATGGCAGGCCCACCCGAAACGTTTATGGTGATGTCGGGATATGCAGCGGAGGTCTTTTGCACTGCGCGGTGTAGGGATGAAATGAGTTTGGCATTGCCGTTCGTCTCACTGTTTCCGAAAGGGGAATCGAAGAATACTACGCCCCGGCTCAGGTCCGGGGTGAAGATGTAGCCGTTTCTTGATTCGAAACCGAAATCGCTGCCCGAAGAATTCAATCTGGAAAGCACTGGAGTGAAAATTCCCAGAGGGTCTCTTGAAATGCCGAGACTGAGGAAGGATGAAGAGGGGAACATCAGCATCTGCCTGTCTTCGAAGAGTTTCTCTTCGATATAATTCTTTCGGGACAGAAGACTGTCCGCCCTTTCGATGTCGGCTTCTGTCAGAAAATAAGGTGCATTCGCGTAAACGAATGCGGCCACCCGGGTGACAAGTTCAGTGTCGAACTGACCGGACAGTTCGGAGAACCATCCTTCGCTGTCATCTTCTTTGACTTCACTGATGAAGCGCTCAATGGCCTGAATGGTCCGTTCTTCATCATTGTGGTTTGAAAATGTGATAATGATTCTGTCGGCACCGGAGATGTTCTGGTATATGGACAATTGTTCCCGTTCCCGATTCATCAGCGGGAGGAAGTCGGTAATATCCTCGCTGAAGTGAAGTGTCGAGGCAAGGGCGGCCAAAATACCTGTGAAGATGATTAGTGACCATCTTCTTGCCGACTTATGAGTCGAAAGAAAGTCGAATATTTCAGAAATGCCGCTCACTGCTCGAATAAAGATTTGCTGTCAACCGGGTTAGCGTATATGTCCAACAGGAGTTTTCTTATGGTTTCTCTGTCCGTATGGTTCTTCAATAATTCATCGAGATGGTCTTTGAACCGTTCTTTTTCAAATTCCGTATATGATTTTTCGTAGCGGGAATTCCCGTCACGTATATCGTGCGCGATATAATTATTGGGAGACAGAAGATACGAACTGCAGATTCGTCTGTCGATGACGGATGCTGTCTCTTTACAGAAAGCATTGTGGGGGAGGTGAGAGAAATCTTTCAAATCTTCTTCGCTTATGCTTTCGCAGAAAGACAGATGAACTCTTCCCTTCGGCTGGAGGATGCCGGTGAGAATACTGTTGAGGTCCTCACCCGGTTTCTTGACATAAGGACCAGACATAGCGGAGAACAGTTCGCAGGCTTTCAGAATGTCACAGGGCTCCCATTCGTATGATATCGAAACGGGAATAATATTAAGACTGCTGATGGATTCGGACAAGCTGCTCGAACGGCTCATAGCGAGCATTCTGATGATGCCCTGATCCGTTCTGTCGGAGCCGTTCTTCGTCTTTCCGTTTTTCTGTGCCATCCATACGGACTGTCCCTTCTTCTCTATGGTGAAGCGGATGTAGTCTGACAGATGTCGTGACTGGTGGACGAATTCGTGGAAATCACTGCTCGGGCGTTCGACTCGGAACATCTTGTTGGACTTTCCGATATCGATGATGAAGTCTCCCTGCATCAGGTTGGCACCGAAAGTGATTTCCGGAGTATCGATTCCGTGATTGAAGAGACAGAAGCATAACAGGGATGCGTCCAGCATTATATCCCTGTGATTGGAGATGAAGAGATGGTTTTGCTCCGGATTGATGTGTTCTATGCCGGTGCAACTGAATTTTGTGCAGGTTTTTTCTATAACGGAACTGTTAACCCGGAACATCACCTTTCTTTGGAATTCCGCGCAGGAGGAAATATTTTCCACCATAGTCCTGACATCATCGATATTCTGGTCAGGAAAAACGAATTCCGCGGCATCCTTGAAATGGGGATGATTCGCGATTCTTTTCATCGCTTCGGGAATTTCATCTTCCAGATAGGGTCTGATATCGTCAAATTCTGTTATGATGCCGTCCATACTGAATGTCCATAAAAATGTAAATATATATATTTTTTTTCTGACATCAGATGAGGTTTCTGTCGCAGAAGTCAGACAGAACGGAATATCTCTGCCGGTAATATGTTCGCATTCCTGATGCCTGTTCCCTGTATGAACAGCCGAGCAGACGGATATCTTCAGCAGACATCCTTTTGTCGATTTCGACATATATCGGCCATTTATGCAGAATGCAGCTGAATTTCGGAAGCGCTTTCCCGGAGCCGTACAGAATCATGGGGATGATATCAGTTCCCACCTTGTCGGCAAGTTGGAATGCCCCTTGATGGAAGTGACCGATACTGCCGTCCCGCGAACGTGTCCCTTCAGGATAAATGGCGATGCTGTATCCTTCTGCGATATATTGTTTCATTTTTGACTCGATGGAATCATAGCCTTGTGAAACGGGAAGGAAATCAGCGGCTTTGATGAGATAACCGTAAAGCGGGTTATTCTGAATGTAGTCTGCCGTCAGGACTATCAGTTTCGGGGTAATGGAAAGCAATTGGACCAAATCCAGATGGGACTGGTGGTTGCAGATGATGATGGCCGGCTTTTCGAAAGTCTCATTGAAAGGATTCACCTGGATGAAGGGTATTCCCGGAAGTAATTTTCTGGCCAGACGATTTGAGTGGAAGATGATTTTATGGACGTCCTCTTTCTTTTTCCGTGTCAATTTTCCGAATTTTAGGTAAAGGAACATCGGCGGCATCACTATCAGGCCTACGAATATTATATAACTCAAAAAAGAGACGAGTGTTTTGACTACCATCCACACTTGTCTGAGAATTATCAGCGGAAGACCGCAAATGACGGCCAGAACACATAAGAATGTGTTCAATATGGAAATTCTGGTAAAATCCCTGAAAGGTCTGAAATGGGAAACCCTTTCCTCGCGCGGTGGATAATATACGTTTACGTCTATGCTGACCAGTTTGACACCCATCCATACTGACAGCACCAGAAGTTCCAGTTCCGCTTCATATCTTGAAGTCAGGAAGGAAAGGCATTTGAGTTTTTTCAAAGGATAGAGACGATATCCGCTCTGTGTGTCTTTCAGAGGATGCAAGGTCTGTAGAAAGAACCAGAAATTGCTGAAGCGGTTGGCGAATCTGCTCCCTGCAGAACGTTCGGCATCGGACAATCCTTTCCTGCTCCCGACTATCAGGGCTCCGGGGTTATTTATATTGGCTTCGAGGAATAGTGGTATGTCTTCAGGGAAATGCTGCCCATCGGCATCAAGAGTTATGGCGTATGTGAATCCGGCCTTGGCAGCGGCTTTGAAACCTTCCCTGAGGGCATTCCCTTTCCCGGTATTCGATGGCAATGATATTACGCGTGGTTTTACCGGCAGTTTTTCCAATTTCTCCAATGTAGAGTCGGTGCTCCCATCGACGACTACGAAAACGTCATCACAGTAAGACAGGCTTCTTTGGACGACATTGCAAATCGTACCGGCATTGTTTAATGTCGGAATTATGATGCAAATACCTCTGCGATTCAGTCTGGCAGCACAGTCTGACATATTATGGAAAGTTTTGCGATGCATTTCCCGGGAACGTCAATCTGTATTCCTGACTTGACGGCTCCAGCATCCATCGTTTCACTTTTTATCCTGACAGTGATACCCTGTATATCGGGTGTGAGCGGGGACAGGAATTTAACGTTATCCACTATAGAAGGTTCCAATTTCCTGTTCGAAGAGACAGAAAGCAGTTCGATGGCCATTTGGAGAATGCAGGCACCCGGGGTGATGGGCTCACCGGGAAAGTGGACGGAATATATCACGTGTTCCGGATTCAGATGAATGCCGTATGTCCATACTCCATCTTCAAGTGTCGAAGAATCTATGAAATATAAATTATTTTGAAAAATCATAGTTGCAATTCCGGAAAACGATGGCAGTTACGTCTCCTGAAACTTCGTGCATCTCAAAGTTCCTCGCGTGCCAATCTTCGGGACTATATTCAAGCACCATCTTTGACCACATTTTTTTCAGTTCTTTATTTACAGGCTGCAAATATACATATACGATTCCATCTTCAATGGCGACTGATGAATCAAAATCACCGGAATCGGACAGGATGGTGCCTTCGATGCATCCTTTTATGATGCGGGCCATTTCTCGTACGGCCTTATTTCGGCCGATATCCGTAGCGGAGGTTTTTCCGTTTTCCGTTATGGACACTTCGGTTCCATCAAGGACGAATGCATATTGAAAAGGTTTGTCGTATTCCCATTTCAGATAGTCAGGCTTTTTATATGACATTCTGCCATAGGCAAGCATTTTTTCCGAGAACATAGGGGATTCTTTTGTCTGTATGAAATCGCAAGTGACGGATGAAAGTTTCCTGCTCGCTTCTGCGAGTCGGGTTCTGATGTCCGTCAGGTCGTTTTCCTGTGAAAGTGATGTCAGCGGGAAAAGCAGTGCCAATGCCAAAGTTAAGATTCCCTTCATGATGCGTCAGTTCTTTACGCTTGAAAATATGGAACATTCCGCCTTGAATGAATCAGTCATTCCGTTACTGACAGTTTCTTCGAAGGAGCACAAAAGTACCGTGCGTGCTTCTCCTGTGGAAACAAGTTTTCCGGCATCTCTCATCGCCCATACGGTCGAATTCTTCCCTTGGGAGTAGGTGATGTTGTATCCGTGGCAACCGGTACTGATGGCTATGGCGGAACCGACGGTATTGTGGGTGCTCTGCATAAATATCGTGGGTCTTAAATGTTCTTCGGCATTCGTGAATATGTCATCCAGAAACTGGGTGCTCATTTCCAACATTCCGCCGCTTGTAGCGCTGACTATCGCATCCGGACGGGATATGCCTGCTTCCTTCATAGCGAGGAATGCGGACAGGAGGCAGGCTTTCATCATTTTGCAGAGCCTTCTGCTTTCCATCGGTGACATAAATTCCCTCAGTTCACCAAGTCGTTCTTCCGAGTCGATGGTTATGGTCGAAACTTTTTTCACCCGAAACTTGTCTTTGTACGGGATAGAACAGGAAACGGGTGGATACTTGCCGATGATTAGTGAAGAATCATTTCCTCCGAATCCGAAAGCATTGCACATAATATGGTCCGGATTGACTCCCGAAGCGCCTGATGATGGAATGATGCCATCAGGCATCGCTTTGCTCCACCCAAGTGAGGCGGGAATGAAGTTGTTTCGCATAGACAATATGCATATAACCGTTTCTATGGAACCGGAGGCTGAAGTGGTATGGCCGGTATATGATTTTGTGCTGGAAATCTCGGGAAAGGCATCACCGAACACTCTTTTGAAAGCGGCTGTTTCCGAGGCGTCATTGTCAGGGGTAGCGGTGCCGTGGGCATTGACGTACTTGATATCGGATGCTTTAAGCCCGGCAGTGCGCAGGGCTCCGCTCATGGCATAAAATGCTCCATCGCCATTCGGGGAAGTGGCGGTCTGATGAAAGGCATCGCAGCAATTGGCATAGCCTTCGATGTATGCGAGGGCATTTTCCGCATCTTTTTGCAATACGAGAAAAGCGGCTCCCTCTCCGAGGTTGAGTCCTGCACGGGTGTCATCAAAGGGACGGCAAGGTTCGTGGTCAAGAATCATCAGGGAATTGAAACCGTTCAGATGAAAACGGGTCAGCGGCTCGGAACCTCCGACTATCGCGATGTCGGCTTCGCCGCGCAGGAGCAGGTCGGAGCCGAGCATAATGGCATTGAGTGCGGAGGAACAGGCTGTGCAGACAGTACAGCATTCAGCATTTTTCAGTCCGGCATATTCGGCTATTTCTTCAGTGCTTTTCCCGCATTGGTTTCCTTTGGGCGAATTGGACTCTTCCGCGATGTCCATTACCCCGACGGTGGTGCCGGAGATGAGTACCACCTTTTTCCCCGCGGGATGGATTTTTGCCTGCTGCAATGCTTCTTTCACCGCTATGGCTCCCATAGCTGATGTGCGGCACAAGGGTGCGTCACCTGTTATTCCGAGGATGTCTTTCATCTCCCCGGTCGAGAGGCTCACTTCTCCTACCGGAAGGTCATCGTGAACGGTGCGCAGCTGTTTCATCTTTCCAATACCGGATTTTGCGTTCAATAGAGAGTGAAGGACAGCTTGCGAATCGTTGCCGATGGCACAGACAATACCCATCCCCGTTACTGAAATGACTCCGCTCATTACTTCGTTCTGTTCTGGCTGATGTATTCTGCGATGGAATTGATGCTTTTGAAAATTTCTTTTCCCTGTTCGGGACTGGCCAGTTTTATGCCGTAATTCTTATCGAGAATGACTATGAGTTCCAGAGCATCGATGGAATCGAGACCGAGTCCTTCTCCGAAGAGGGGGGCATCATTGTCAATCTGTTCGGGTGTCATATCTTCGAGATACAGTGCATCGATGAGTTGTCGTTTCAGTGAGAGGATAAGTTCTTCCATAAATTCAATTTATTTTTTTAACAATTCAAAATCTGCTTCATATTCATTTTCCGTTCCTGCATCCGCCCATCCGGTGATAAAGTATAGTGCAGGAGAATCCGCAATGACGGAATCTGCGATATCACGGATGAGTGAATCGTCTCTCCGGGGAAGTATGATGAAACTGGTTTCACCCTTGATTCCATATTGCAGGGCCAGTTCGCCCATTACTACGTTGGGTAAAGTGTTGATGAATACTGACGGGCTCGGATAGAAAGCGTCGGAATTACTGAATAATGCCAGATGCTGCCTGTCCGCCAGTATCGAACCGGTTTTATTGAAAACTATCATTGAAACCTCTTCGGAGGTGTGTTGTGGCAGTTTGTCCTTGATGAGAAGGGAAGTGGCGACATAGACGAGTCTGCTGAAGAGGTCCATCTTGTAGAATCTGGAATTGTCCGCGATGGACTTTTTAAAGATTTCAACCAGTGGAGCGGGACCTTGATTTTCACACTTGATATGGACACGGTTCAGTACTTCATATTCACTTCCACCGGGTTTTTCGCTTTCATCTTGATATTTTCTGGAATAATGAATCGCTCCGTTACAGCCTCCGAATCCCGATATTACCTTGAGGAATGAGGATTTGTCAGTTTGGCGTACAAGATTGGATATGTTGATTTTCCCGCTCACCCCCACTTCTTCGAACCCTTTGACGGGAAGCAGGATACCATTATCTATGGATTCCATGGTCAGGACAGTTTCCATAATACCGGCGGCGCCCAAAGTGTGTCCATAGAATCCTTTATATGCCGTTACGGGAATGTGGCTCAGTTCGGATGCAGATACCGCCATGGATTCAGACTGGTCATTGAACATCGTTGCGGTTCCGTGGAGGCATACTGTAGCGGTGGAGGAAATGTCGCAAGTATTCCGGATGTGCCGGATGGCCCTGTAGAGACCTTCTCCGGTCGGGGAAGGGGCACTCACGTGGTAGGCGTCATTATTCAAGGCATAGCTGATGATTTTCCAATTGGAATCATCCTTTGGGGATGAGCCGGAGAAAATCATCGTAGCCGCACACTCTCCGAGGTTCAGACCGAGGCGTTCGATGTCGAAAGGCCGGCAGGACAGGGGTGACAGAGCCTTGAGGGAAGAAAACCCGGCGATACAGAATTTACTCAGAATGTCTGCGCCGCAGACGATGACTGTGTCGAATCGGCCGCTGTCAATCATCCTTTTCGCGAATATCTGGGCTGTCACGCCGGAGATGCAGGCATTGCAGACGGTAATGGGTGTAGTGGAAATTCCGACACTTGATGCTATCCTTTGCGCTGCGGTTCCGGGGTCGGTGTAACCATTATCCTGTGATTCTGTAGCTCCCAGGCGGTCAATGTTGGCTTTCGTCGTGCTGAGAATGAATCCGACACGATTTCCTCCGGGATGAATGTCCGTATGTGAAAGCGCTTCCCGGATGGACCGTATCGCGAGGGACTCGAACCAGGTATGACCTTCGACCGACAGTTCTTCTCTGTCTTTTGCAGAAAAGATACCTGCACAGATCTGCCCCGGGATGCCATTCCAGTCGCACATTATTTTTAAGGCGGATGCTCCGTTTCTGACAGATTCGAAGTTCGCCTGTGTGTTCCTTCCGAGAGCTGAGGTAATATTTGTGGCGATTACGCTTATCATTGACTGTTCTTGACTGCAAGTGTGATTTGTGTGTCCGCTATGACTTTACCCCGGCAGGAGACTTTGGCAGTCGCCAGTATCATTCCGAATACATCTTCAATGATGTCAACCGTCGTGCTTATCCAGCTTCCTGTCGGAACTTTTCCCCTGATGTGAAATTTCCTGATGGCGCAGATGTAACCCGGCTGGAATTTGTCTGAAAGGATGTACTTGTGATAGAAACCTATTCTTGCCGCACAAGTCTGGGCGATGTTTTCAATTATTCCGGAAGGAGAAAAGTATCCGTCCTCCACGAAAAGGTTGGATTTATCGATTTCCGTCTCTGTAGTGGATGTCTGCATTTCGAAGTGTACGAGACGGCCGACCATAATGAAAGGCTCCCGTTGGGGCAGGAGGGAACGGATGTCTATCGATTTCAAAAAATCGTCTGTTATCTCAGATAGTTTCATTAGGCCCAGAAATCGAAGAAATTATACCATTGTGAAGGATATTTTCTGACCAGTTCTTCCAATATGGAAACATATGCTTCACAGAGCTGTCGTACCTGTACCTTGCGTGGTGCGCATTTGTCGTAATCCAAAGGAGAAATGTACATAGTGTATTTGCGAGGAGACTCCTTCATAACATTGATGGCGACGGCATCCAGTCCCCGCATAGTCGCGACACTGAAGGGCCCCAGAGGAAATTTCGCTTCAGCCCCGAGAAAATCCACCGACAGATATTTTGACCCACCGGGATTACGGTCGGCAGGAAAACTGATAATATCCCCGTCACAGATGGCCTTGTCTATCTCGAAAAGGTGACTCATATCATCCTTCTGCTCTATCATACATACGTTGGTATTCGCGAACATATGGTTTCTGTTATTCATGACAGATGCTTTTTCGTGCGGGAAAACTATGGCGTGAATCTTTTTATGTGAAACCATCATGTACCCGGCGATTTCATAATTTCCTATGTGGGCACTCAGTTGAATGAAACCTTCCTTCCTGTCAGAATGACTCTGAACGTGGTCGTGGCCGATGATATCTACGTCGAATGCTTGACCGGCATACATCGCGAAGCG
>JAZUEO010000050.1:0-3048 GCA_045640205.1 Candidatus Coprenecus sp.
TTCACACCTTTTGCAATTCAGACAGCACTTGAGAGTGAGGTCGAAGAAAGCAGGATCCTTCAGACGATAACGTTCACCGTCGGGACCGGCCTGTTTGGGACCGGGATAATGAGGATTCGCCGCCATCATCGGGCACACAGAAGTGCAGAGATTGCATTTCAGACACTGCTCGAAATTATTGGGACTGATGTTAGATTCCTGCATAAATGCTGACAAACTGTTATTTCACCAAAATTGAAACTATTTTCAGGGCACTCTGCTCTATGTCGGTTTCACCCGCGAGAATTTCTCCTGCCGCCCACAGATTAGCGGCGGGTACACCTCCTATGAACACACGTCCGTCCTCCGTAGTCTTCACTCCAAAACGCTCGAAAGGCTGGACTGCATAGAAATCGTCATCATACCAATTGTCCCTGCACAAGTCATACTCCACGTCACATCCGAAGACAGGTTCAATGACTGCATCCATTGTGGCCACGAGTCCGCGGCTGAAGAATTTGCCGGAAGCGAGAATGAAGTTATCGGCTTCAAGATGGGTTTCCTCCAGATTTCTGGTTTTGACCGATTTGAGAGTATTTCCGTCCCATTCTCCGGAAATGACGGAATCCCCCGGAAGGAAAACGCCTCCCGCAGCGATGTATTCGTCTTTCGGGGTTTTATGAAGACTGAGCCCTTCGCTGATGATGAGACAGCGTTTGCCGGCCTTATGCAGTTTTAGTCCTGCGGTGACTCCGGCTAATCCTCCGCCTATTATGATGATGTCGTATCTCATTTTCCGTATTGCTTTCTCATAAATTCCATTTCACGAATTCCTTCCCCCCAACATACCGGGGTTAATCCTTTCCAACGTTCCTCCACATATTGACGCACGAATTCGGATGCCTTTTCCGGACAACCCAGTGCCTGGGCAAGAACTGTGGCCACCCTGAGCATACAGAATGACCCCTGGCAAGTACCCATCCCGATGCGCGTGCGGCGTCTGAGGTCAATGAGATTATGGACATCCAGGAACTTTATGGCATATTCGATTTCCGCACGGGTAACGTGTTCGCATTCGCAAACTACCTCCGACTTATCAGCGAAGTCCATCTGAAACACCCTGGCACCGTGTCTGTTCCCAGCGGCCTTGCGTCCCAAAGAATCGCTTTGTCTGCTGATTCCTACCTCTTCTTCCGAACCCGGAAGAGGTCTGAGGGCGGTTTCGCATTTTTTCACATTGCCCAGCTTGCTGCAGACCAGATCGGTGGCCTGCTCAGCCATAAGCCTGTAACTCGTGAGTTTTCCACCGGTAATGGTTATAAGGCCGGGGAGTCCGTCTCTCGTCTCGTGGTCCAGGAGCACGATGCCTCTGGATATGCTTCTGCCCGTGGGGTCTTCGTCTGATGCTACCAAAGGACGGACACCGGCATAAGCCCGGAGTACCCTCGTGTGGGATATGGACGGGGCCAGTTTGCATCCCTCTTCAAGCAGCAGATTCACCTCGTCTGCCGTAACACGTATGTCATCACAATCTTCGAACGGCACTTTAGTGCTGGTAGTACCTATCACGCAAACGACATCACCGGGAACCAGAATGTCCGCATTGGCGGGTTTGCGACAGCGGTTGATAACCATTCTGTTCACACGATGGCCGAAAATCAGCAAAGAGCCCTTGGCCGGATACATTCC
Source organism: Candidatus Coprenecus sp. (assembly GCA_045640205.1). Lineage (GTDB taxonomy): Bacteria > Bacteroidota > Bacteroidia > Bacteroidales > UBA932 > Minthomonas. The sequence continues at coordinate 1,669 of JAZUEO010000050.1, forward strand.
GATACTGATTCCGGCAAGTTCAGCGATAGCGTGCCCCCATATGCCGGCAGCATTCACCGTCACCGCAGAACGCATCTCTGATAATTCACCGCTACGGTGGTCCCTTACGGTAACCCCGACTATACTTCCGTTCTCCTTAATGAAACCGGTCACTTCGGAATATGTCATCACTTCCGCCCCGTGAATAGTGGCATCAAGAATGTTCGCTGTGGTCAGACGGAAAGGATCGACCGAAGCATCCGGAACTTTTACGGCCCCGATTATATCGGGATTAACGGCAGGTTCCATTCTGATGGCATCTTTCGGGTCGATGGCTTCGGCTTTTATGCCAGCCCTCAGGCAGCTTTCGATAAATGTCTTCCGGTATTCGATATCATCTTCGGGAAGCGAGATGAAAAGTCCATCGGTCTCCTCCACACAGTTTGATGCTATCTTTCGGAGTATGGTATTCTCTCTGATGCATTCCGCAGCCGATTCACTGTCCGTGACAGCATAACGAGCACCGGAATGGAGAAGTCCGTGATTTCTTCCGGTCGCCCCCGCAGCCAAATCGTGACGCTCGATGAGTAGAGTCCTGAGTCCCCGCAGCGCACAGTCTCTGGCCGTGCCGGCCCCGGTGATACCGCCTCCGATAATGATTACATCGTATTCCTGACCGTTCATCTGCATATGTATCTCTTACAAAAATAATAAAAGACTCTGTCATATCAATGGTCATCAGCAATCTTTAAATCTGTTTTGAAAAAATCCCTTCTAATGAATTACTCTTGAAGTTCAACAGGAATCGGGGTAAGCGGATTGGATTTCTGATTAGTAAGCCTTAACTTTGAACCAGATAATTGCACTGCCGATAAAATGAAAAAGATTACATTGATTATCGCCGCACTTGTGGCGATTTCCGCCTGCTCCCTCAAATATAATGAGGGTGAAGTGAGTTACAAGATATGGGAGAACTATGATGGAGATACCCTTCCTGACGATTTCTCAGCACTTGGTGAGCCGACGGTGACCGGTACTGGAAAATGTTTTCAACTTGGAGATTATTCAAATCCATCCAAAGACCATTTCGCCGCTGAATTTACATCTACACTAAGCGTTCCGGAAGAAAACGAATACTCATTCCTGCTTTATTCTGATGACAATTCAAGATTCATTATTGACGGGGAAACGCTAATCGGCCTCAATCCCAGCTGCGAATATACAATAGCGAAAAAGACACTGGGCAAGGGGAAGCATGAACTCAAACTTCAATATCAGGAATATGAAAATGGTCAGGGGCTGGACCTGTATATGTGTACCGCAGGCGAACTGCCACGTGACTACGGCACTGCGACACCGGAATATCGGATTCCCGATTTCGTCGTTCCCCAGGTCACGGAA
>JAZUEO010000051.1:0-7907 GCA_045640205.1 Candidatus Coprenecus sp.
TGGCTACGATCCGACTTAGAGATTTCCTGTCCTCATCGGAAAAACTGCCATTGCTGATAAGCACAGCTTCAGAGAAGAAAACCTTCTCAACCTCCTTGAGTCCGTTGGAAACAAGTGAGCCGCCTGTAGAAACGATATCGAAGATAGCATCCGCTATTCCCGCGGCGGGCGCTATCTCGACTGAACCTGTAATGACCTCTATTTCTGCCTTGACGCCTTTTTCGGTGAGGAATTTCCTAAGAATATTAGGATAGGAGGTAGCGATACGCTTGCCATTGAAGTAGTGAATACCGTCATACTGCTCTGTTTTGGGGATGGCGAGAGAGATGCGGCAGACACCGAATCCCAATTTGGCCTCTATAGTCACATCAAAGCCCTTTTCCTCCACTTCATTGAGACCTACGATACCCAGGGATGCAGTTCCGGTCGAAACCACCTGGGGTATATCGTCATCTCTCATATAAAGAATCTCCAGCGGAAAATTGGCTGATTTTGAAATGAATTTCCTCTTGGAATCATCCACGGAGATTCCTATTTCATGTAAAAGGGAAGCGCAGTCTTCGTTGAGACGTCCCTTTGATTGAATCGCTAAACGTAACATATAATCAAACTATTCGAAAAAGGCTTAACACATACTTGATGGATAATGCTGTATGAAAGATAACAGTAATCTGTTTTCTACTCCGGTGAGGTGGCCAGAATGACTTTATACTTGTTATGCTTGGCGATGTTCATCAGGTCCACTACCTGTTCGATGGGGACTGTCTTGTCCGCATATATGGAGAAGGTCGGATCTTCTGAATCACGCAAGAGCTCATCAAGCGCCCCTTCCACCTCTGAAAACTGAATCGGATTGGCTGAGCCGTTGATATGATACGTAAACGTATTGCTCGCAGGATAATGCTTGATGGACACTGAAACGGTGGCTTTATCCGAAATCTGGTTGGTGCTTTTCGGAAGGAGCAGTTTAAGGGCATTGGGATTAATCAGAGTGGAAGTCACCAGAAAGAAGATAAGCAGCAGGAATACGATATCAGTCATTGATGACATCGAGAAGGCGGCATCCGTCTTGGTAGTGCGTTTGATAGCCATAACCTACTGTTTTTTCTTCTTTTCTCCAGAGGGTTCATAAAGCATATCCATAAACTCTATGGTCACGGATTCCATCTGGAACACGAGATCGGATATGCGGGAAGTCAGGAAGTTGTAACCGAAGTTAGCGATAATCCCGACGCCCAGACCGCCTACAGTAGTGAGCATAGCCTCATAGATACCTCCGGAAAGAAGGGTGATATCGACATTCGAACCTGCCTGCGACATATTGAAGAATGCCCTTATCATACCGGTTACTGTACCGAGGAATCCTATCATCGGTGCTCCTCCGGAAATGGTCGCCAGAATGGGCAGTCCTCTTTCAAGCCGTGCCACTTCCACGTTTCCCATATTCTCGATGGAGGCCTGGATATCAGGAAGGGGTCTTCCCAGTCTTTCTATACCTTTTTCTATAAGTCGCGCGATGGTGGTATCATCCTTTCTGCACAGGGCCAGAGCCTCTTCTACCTTTCCATCCTCTATCCGGTCATGAATCTTCTTCATGAATTTCCTGTTGATATTGGACGATTTGCGGATTTCCCAGAATTTTTCGCCGAAAATGTAAATGGCCAGAAACGAAAGAAGCAGCAGGACGAGCATCAGCCATCCGCCTTTGGCCGCCATTCCTATGAGTGAAAAGCTCTCGGTAGCTGTCTCTTCGATTAGAACTTCAGTTCCTTCAAGTAATAAAAGCATAATTATAGTTTATAAAATTGACAAGAGTTCGTATGGATATTCTATTCCCGTGAGAAACAATGCATTTCCAGGGACTGACTGTCCTGCAGAGCAACGGTCTTTCTTTTCAAGCAAGGCCGGTATGGAGTCGGGATTCCTTTTCCCGCAGCCGACTTCGAGAAGTGTCCCCACTATGGCGCGCACCATATTTCTAAGGAATCTGTTCGCGCTTATTGTAAACACGAGACGATTATCCCCGCCCGCAGCGGTCATAGTTCCACCCCGAAAACGTTCCCATCGTGCCTGCGTGACAGTGCAGACAGAACTGGTATTACCTCCGTGAAGTTTTTCGAAGGAACTGAAATCCCCGCTTATCAGCAGATGGTCGGCCGCGACGTTCATCAGTTCGAGATTGACTTCACGATAAAAGGGATAAGAGAATTCCGCCGCGAAAGGGTCCTTGACTGTATGTACGAAATATTGATAAGTGCGACTGGTCGCATCAAATCTGGCGTGGGCATCACCAGGCACCCGATAAACATCAAGCACTGTGATATCCGGCGGAAGGATGGCATTCATCTTATAAATGAACTCCATCGGGTCAGAAGTCAGAAGGCATTCCCCGCAGAAGTCGAAATGAGCGATAAAATTGACGGCATTCACCCCGGCATCGGTACGTCCGGCACCGGTGACGGAAGTGGCGCATCCCAGCAGGATGGAGAGAGCATGCTCCATTTCTCCCTGAATGCTGGGACCGTTCTTCTGAATCTGCCAGCCGCAATATTGTGCCCCACGATACGATATAGAGATGAAATACCTCATTAAAAACTTCTTTACCCGTGCAAAATTAAGATTCTAACATCTTTTATCCAAAATTCTCATTTCAGGACTATGCTCGGGTCCAGAGGATATTTACCGAAGTCACGTCCGTAAAGAGCCAGACCGCCGGATGTTGCCGTCGCTGCCGCCTCCGGAACAGTAAAGCGGATAATGGCCTTTTTTCCACTCTTGAGAAGGCCGGCTGGAACGTGAACCTTTATCAGACATCCGTGGGAGCCTGCCTCGAACATTCGGTTTTCGCGAGGCTGGGAATGCCAGGAAAGTGCGCCGCTATGGTCTGCTGAATCATCCGCAAGTTCGAATGTACCGAGTTCCGTTCCATTCACACTGACGATTACCGATGATTTCCAAAGGGTGGTATCTGTCATAGCGTATGCATTGGGGTTCTTGCAGGGATCAAACGTACCCTCTCCCAACATAAATTCCCCACTGATAGTGCTCCCGTCTTGGATATCTTTTCCGAACAACTGTTTGGAGGAAGCTTCGAATATGAGTTCAGCTTCACGTCCTTCCACGTCCTTGGGCATATCCACGGCATATTCGAAATATCCGCTCCCGAAACCGTTTACCTTCAAGCCCCCCAGGACAGTTGAATTGTCTATACTCCAGGACTGAGCCGAAAAGTCTGCGGGACGGAATGTTATCACGTTGGAGGCAGATGGTGCATTCTTCACTCTGAAAAGGGAGAAGTTTCTGCTCAGCACTTCTCCGGTCGAACTGTGCAATACATAAGCCAGAGTGTAAAGTCCGTTTTCGGACGGCATCTTCACCTTCTTTGATACAAGCGGTGAGAGTTGGAACGGTTTGAAGGCCACAGGACAGGATTCACTTCCTAATTCCACTTTCCCGCCGAGTTCGTTCCATCCGTAAAGAGACATCTCCAAAGTCAAATCACCTTCGGGTGCAGCCGCCGTAGTGAAGGAGGACATCAGATTCACCTGATGGTCAGAACCGGCAGCTACGTCTACACATACCTCCTCAGTGGGAACTATATAGTAATGTGTATGAAAATCACGGATGCTCATACCGGGAACGAACCAGTCGAGGCCGTCAAACTTGGCGGAACGGTCGAAACGCACATAACCGTTCCACTCGTTTATCACATCGTGATGTTCAGTATAAAGCCATCCTCCCACTTTCAAATGACGATGGAAGGAATTCATCATTTCGTGATAATCCCAGGTATAGTCACAGTCTCCGGCACTTCCTTCATAACCCCACACGTTTCCGCATTCGCTGTTGAACATAGGTGCATTTCCCTGACGGTTTTCACCGATATAGTTGAAATCACCACCGGGGAAGGTCTTGGAATCATATTCCGCCACGGTTTCCTCCCAATTATAACCTGTCTTGTAAGCATGCCAGGAGTTCAAGTCGGTCTGGACATGGTCATTATTGCAGGCGGAATTATCCTCCACCAGACGTGTAGGGTCAAGCTGTTTGGTAAGAAGATACATACTGCGCACCCACTCCTGAGTCTCCGGATAATACATTCTTTCGCCATCTACAGTTGAAAACAATCCCCATGTTTCATTGAAATCAACCCAGGCGAAGATGGAAGGGTGATTGAAATCTCTTTCCAACTGTCCGCGCATACAGTATTCCCAGTTTTCCCTGGCCTGAGGCACAGGTTCTCCCCAGAAATTGGGAATATCGGCCATAATGAGAAGTCCGAGTTTGTCTGCCCAGTAAAGTTTTCTGGGGACTTCGGTCTTGATATGAATACGGTTGCCATTAAGTCCGAGTGATTTGGACAGGAGTATTTCATTCTTCATGAATTCATCTGACGGGAAAGTATAAAATCCCTCGGGATGATAACTCTGGTCCAGACAGAGCTGCAGATACAGAGGTTCATTATTCAATGCTACATACTGATAATCTTTTCCGGGAACCCGTACGGTACTGATTTTCCTCTGACCGAAATAACTGTCCACCGCATCGACCGAAGCGCCGTCCACCATAAGGGAGACGGTCAGGTCATATAAATATGGGTCATCAAGACTCCAGAGATGCTGCCCCGGCAGATTTATGTCAAAGTTCACTGTTTCACCCGTAACGGGTACGCTTACAGTTTCATACTCACCCTTTTTAAAGGCTATGGACACCGAAGCATTTTCAGGAACGCCCTCAAAAGCCACCTCGACACCCACTTTGGAAGCATCTATGTCGGGAGAGAACTTGACATTTCTGATATACTCTTTACCGCGGGCTTCCAGATACACGGTCTGCCAGATTCCGCGGGCATCGCCATATCCCTGTTTTCCATATAGATGGGTATCGTCCTTAGTATCATCCACTTTCATCACGATGGTGTTTTCTCCCCCGAAACTGGCCATATCCGTGATTTCAAATTCAAAAGGAGTATATCCTCCACGATGCGTGCCCAATTCCACTCCGTCAATGGAAGCGGTCGTCTCAAAATCGGACGCGCCCACTACCAGGAATACTCTTTTGCCTTTCCAGTCGGACGGAACACTGATTTTACGTCCGTACCAAGCCACATCCGCCTCGTTTTCCACTTCGGAAAGTTTCGAGCCCCAAGGGAAAGGCACCAGTATTTTTTTATCGAAACCGGCCACATCGCCCGCCGCTTTCGCGGCATCAAAGGTAAAATTCCAACGGCCGTTCAGATTTACGAAATCAGCCCTTTCAAAATCAGGCCTCGGGTGTTCCGGCAGAGGAATCGTTTCCGTCTGCACGGTCGAACAAGAAAACGTTATCGCGGCAGCGGCCGCCATCATAAGCAATCGTTTCATAAAAAGTATCTGTAAGTTAAACCAATTATCTTATCAAAACAGTATAAATCAGTCGTCAGCCTGTTCTATATCAAGTTCTATCTGAGTCCGGAGTTCATCCAGATTCGCGAATTTTCTGGTAGGACGTATAAACTTTCCGAATTCCAGCGTGATTTTCTTCCCGTAAATATCCTCGTCAAAATCGAAAATCAACGTTTCTACACTTGGAAATGGGAAATCATCATCAGAAGGTCGAAGCCCCACGTTCGATACGCCGCGATAATACTTCCCCGCATAAAACACCTTTACGGACCAGACGCCGAATTCCGGAAGGCTCTGTCCCCTGAAAGGTTTCAGATTTGCCGTAGGCATAGAATGCAGGTGACCCCGGCCCTTCCCATGAACTACCAACCCGTGAAGACGCCTGCCGGCGCGTTTTCTGCCTGCAAACCAAAATACCAGGGCAATGGCATATACAGCCGCAGTAAACAGCCACAGCAAATTTCCCCCATCAAGTGCATCAGGTACATAACAAATCCAGAACAGCACTATCAGCACCACGGCCAGAAATCTGCCTGCCGGAACCATAAAAGCTCCGGAGTGTGGACGATGCCTTCGGGCCAGAAGGAAGGAAAGACAGGTGATGGTCATCGATACGATGTTCAGCACCGCGCCCAACGTTATCATCTGAACCGTCCATTGAGGGAAAAGACACAGAACGGCAGCCATAGCGCTCAAAATGATTATGGTAAGGGCAAGCACCCCCCTGTTGTTTTCAGTAGCAAGAACATCCGGGAAGTAGCCCTCCGCTGAAATGGCCTGCACAGCTCTGGCATTCACCCTCAGAAGAGCGGTAATGGTCGTAAGAAGAGCCAGAACACCGCAAACAGAGACGAGCCGCGCCATCCATCCGTAAGAAGAAAGAGTCCCGTCCGAAATGGATGCGAACAGAGGGATGAATCGCAGAGAAATATTTTCTTTCATCACCTCCATAGGAAGAGTTCCGGCTATGGCCGCTATCACGGAGGCATAAATCAATGCCACGGCACCGAGTCCCAGGAATAGGGAGGCAGGCACATTCCCGGCCGGATTCCGCACTTCTGAAGCCATAAACGAAACCACCACGCATCCCCCGTAAGCCACCATTGCCAAAGGCACGGCAGAGATGAAGCCCGTTCCCTTTTCCGCCCCGGATGTAAAGAAACCGCTGAAGTTAGCGGCATCGAAGCCCCCTCCGAAAAACGCGAAACCGCAGTAAAGCAGCAAGGTCGCTGCCAAGAGTATGGACAGGACATTCTGAATCAGCTGAGAACGTTTCGGTCCGCTCAGTATGACTGTTGCAGAGACGACAAGAGAAACAAGCGAGATTATTTCATCAGCTGAAAGGACGGGGATGACACCGTCGAACAGAGTTCGGACAGCGGGAAACCCTGCGCACAGATACTCCCCCACATATATGGCTGAGAAGCCTACGGCAATAATATTGGACACTACATAACCCCACGCGCTGACCAGCCCCAGGAAGGAGCCTCCGGCACCGCTGAAAGCCCGCTTGGGGAAAACGTAAATTCCACCCGAATCGGGATATCGCACCGCCAATTCCGCCAGAAGCATACCATAGGCACAGAAAATAAGGGCGGCGATTACCCAGCTGAGTATCGCCGACCCGCCTGCCATATAGACAGTCATCCCGGAAATGGAAAAGATGGCGCTTCCCACGCAAGCACTGATAATCAGCGCCACGCAGGAAAACAGTCCCATCTTCCCGTCCTTCATCATATCTATTTGTTCAACAAAGCTTTGATTTTAATGGCTATATCAGAATTTTTCATTATACCGCGGAAATTTTCCTTCCCGGCACCCCAAGCGAAAATGGGTACCATATTACCGGTATGCCCGTGGCCGGTATATACAAGCGACATTTCTTCTTTGGCCCTGTCACCGTATGTAATGCCCACACCGCCGGTATCGTGGTCGGCAGTCACGACCAGAAGGGTATTCGGATGTGAAGAAACATACTTTACAAGCATAGTCAGCGTAGCATTGAATTCAAGCATCTCCGCCTTGAGACCTTCCTGGTCATTGTTATGGTTATATCCATCGATGATTCCGCTTTCTATCATCAGGAAATAGCCGTTGTCCGATGTCCTCGACAGTGTTCCGAGGGCTTTGGACACAGCCTTTTCAAGATATTCTTCAGGACGTATGGTGGCATCCGTCAAATCCACCAGACCGTCATCAGCAGCCATCAGGGCCGCCTCACACGCTGCCCCGCGTTCGTCACCGCTGGCTTGAGCCCCCGTAGTGTTCCTTCTGTGAAGAACTTCATTTGGGAGAAGACCGATGAACTTGGATGATTCAGTCGTGGCGATTTCCGCCCAATCGGTATAGATATCATATCCGTCATTCCTCATCTTCGCGATAAGGTCAGTGGAATCCGGTCTTTCATTAAAGAAATTCATTCCCCCTCCGATAACCACGTCCACTCCGCATCCGGTCATCTGCTCGGCGATGGTATATTTTTCATTTCTGCTCTTCACATACGCGTAGAACGCACCGGGAGTG
>JAZUEO010000052.1:0-8755 GCA_045640205.1 Candidatus Coprenecus sp.
AGGGCCGCAAGGAAGGTCTGGCGAAAGGTCTGGCGAAAGGTCTGGCGGAAGGTCGGGCAGAGGGTCGGGCGGAAGGTCTGGCGGAAGGTCTGGCAGAAGGTCGTGCAGAAGGTCTGGCAGAAGGTCGGGCGGAAGGACAGCGTGAAGTGGCGAGGAAGATGAAGGCAGAGGGACTCGCCTCCGAACTGATATCCGGCTGCACAGGTTTGAACGCCGATGAAATTGAAATGCTGTAATCTTGCATTTATGGAAACACAGACCACACTTCGTAATCTGTCCATCGGCATCAACTTCGACTCCGCCACCCGAAACATCGGCAAAGTCCTCGTGGGCTGAAAAATGCCCCATATACGATTCTTAAAGTTTATCTTTGTCTCTGCTTGATGGTGGCATTTTAATTTGACGACATATAATGGTCAAGGGAAAAGGAAGCATATGGTATTGCACTGCGTGCGGAAATGAAAGCGCAAAATGGATGGGAAGATGCCCTGCCTGCGGGGAATGGAACACAATGGTCGAAGAGCCTAAGGCGCCTCGCTCCACCACTTCCGGAAACGTATCACGCTCACGCGGGCTGCTCGGAGTGGGTTCCGCGGAACCTGTTTCCCTGCAGGATATTTCCACTTCGGCCGAGCAGCGTTTGCAATTGGGAAATTCCGAGGTGGATCGCATCCTCGGAGGCGGGATGGTGGAAGGCTCGCTGATTCTCATCGGCGGCGAACCCGGCATCGGCAAATCCACCCTTTCGCTACAAATTCCCCTCCACCGTCCGGAACTCAACACACTTTACGTATCGGGCGAAGAATCCCCAAGACAGATTAAGATTCGTGCAGAGAGGCTAAAAAAAGGTATTGCCGCCTGCGGCAATGGAGACCCTTCCTCCGAGGAATCCTGCCATATTCTCTGCGAAACGCTGCTGGAAAACATTCTTACGCAAGCCCGTGCGATGAAGCCGCAGTTGATGATAGTGGACTCCATACAGACCATATACACAGACACTCTGGATTCCTCGGCGGGTTCCGTTTCACAGGTAAAGGAATGTGCCACCGCACTGCTCCGCTTCGCCAAGGAAAGCGGAACGCCCGTGGTACTTATAGGACATATCACCAAGGACGGGACTATAGCAGGTCCGAAAGTACTGGAGCATATCGTGGATGTGGTACTCCAGTTCGAAGGTGACACCCGCCATTCATACCGCATATTGAGAAGCATCAAAAACCGCTTCGGTTCCACTGCGGAACTGGCCATCTTCGAAATGACAGACCGCGGTCTCAGGGAGGTGACCAATCCTTCGGAAATTCTGACTCCGATGCATCAGGATGACCTTAGCGGAATCGCCGTCGGCGCCATGCTGGACGGCACACGCCCATTTCTGATAGAGATACAGGCACTGGTCTCCACAGCGGCCTACGGTATGCCGCAACGCTCGGCGACCGGGTATGATTCGCGCCGTATGAATATGCTTTTGGCAGTATTGGAAAAGAGGGCGGGATTCAAGCTCTCGGCCAAGGACGTGTTCCTGAACATAGCAGGCGGAATGAAGGTGGCGGACCCGGCGTGCGACCTGGCTGTGGTAGCCTCGATTCTGTCTTCGAATTTCGACCTTTCGATATCACTGAAAACCTGTTTCGCCGCCGAAGTCGGGTTGAGTGGGGAAATCCGTCCGGTCAGCCAGATAGAAAGACGCATCAGTGAAGCGGGCCGACTGGGATATACTTCGATTTACATATCATCCTATAATCTGCCCGCCGACTTCCATCGCCCGAAGGGAATCAAAATAGTCGAAGTGGCAGACATACCGGCTCTGTGCCGCAGACTATTCAAAAATTCATAACTCAGAAAAAAGCCGCTATCTCCACCTTTCGAGGTCAAGTCTGAGATAGATGAAAAGCATTATTGTAAAGGAGAGAAAGGAAGACCCCCCGTAGCTGATGAACGGCAGGGGTATTCCTACTACGGGCATTATCCCGATGGTCATCCCGACATTCACGAAGACGTGGGTAAAAAGAATACACGCGACGCAGTATCCATAGATTCTATATCTCGAATCCCTCTGCCTCTCGGCCGAAGAAATCAATTTGAGAATTATGGTCAGATAGGCGGCCAGAACCAATATGGAACCGAGGAATCCCCACTCTTCCCCTATAGTACAGAAAATGAAATCGGTACTCTGTTCCGGCACGAAATTGAATTTGGTCTGAGTTCCCTGAAGAAAGCCCTTCCCGTCAAAGCCGCCCGAACCGATGGCGATTTCTGACTGATGTACATTATAACCGGCCCCTTTCAGGTCCTGAGTGATGCCAAGCAGATTCTCGATTCTGTCCCTATGATGCGACTGAAGCACGTCATCGAAAATCTTCTGCACCGAAAAAATCATAGCGACGGAAATCACATAAACAATGGCAAAATAGATTCTGAAACGCTTCTTTTTTCCCAGTCCCCGCCAAATCAGACTTATTATAAAAGGTACCGTCAGAATGATTACCCATAGTTCGGGAGTCATCTTTGACAGGAATTTCATTCCCTCGGCATCATACAGCCCCGGAAGGAAAGCCACGAGGACGACAAACGCCGTTATCAGTAAAAATGTTCCCATCGGTGTATTCGTGAACAAAGAATACAGAAGACCGAGAAGCCCTATCAGAACCAATATAGCGACGAAAGGGGAAAATTTCAAGGTCACCACGAACAGCAAAATCCCCAGAAGTGCGAAAAGAATCAGCCATCCCGTCATTCCCTCACGATAGAACATAAAACATAGGGAACAGTAAACCAGAATGGTACCCATATCAGGTTCCAATGCTATCAAGGCGACAGGAAGCAGCACTACGCACAGCACCCTCACCAGACAACTTCGATTCGAAAATCTGAAATCGTAGGCGCCCATAGTCACAGCAAGAGTCAGAGAGGTAGTAATCTTGGATATTTCAGAAGGTTGAAGGCTGAATGAACCGATAGACAGCCACGCCTTGGCTCCGTTTATTTCCTTGCCGACCAATAGGACAATGACCAGCATAACTACAGTCGCTATGTATAGCCACCACGTAATGCTGAAATAGAATTTCGGGGGTATCAGGAAAAGAAGTGACGCTGCAGCCGCTACCCCAAGCATTATCCACAGGAACTGATTGCCACTCTTGCTCGCCAGAGAAAAGATGCTGACACCGTCATCTGCAAAAACTGAAGAATAAATGTTCAGCCAGCCGAATATGGCGATAAACATCCAACAAATAATCGTCAGCCAATCGATATGTGAATACAGGCGCCGTTCCATCTTCATTTGGCATTCTTTGATTTGACAAACTTGTCGCTGGCCGGATTCTTGTAAAGCAAGTCCGTATTGAGAATTCTGTTCTCCAACGCCTCCCTCACCGGAGTCCGGTCGATATCCCCGTTGATATACTTTTCGACAGCCAGTGAAGCCACGGGAGCCGCCCAAGTACCTCCGAAACCGGCATTTTCCAGATAAACCGCCACGGCGATGACGGGATTCTCCCTCGGAGCGAAACAGATGAACACAGCGTGTGTGTCACCGTGAGGATTCTCTGCCGTTCCGGTTTTACCACAAATGTCCAGCCCGTTCACCTGGGCGGACCGCGCGGTACCGCCGGCACCCGGTCCAGCATTGACCGCCATCCACATACCATCTACAATCGGCTCGAAATGCCGGGGATTCACTGCACAGAAATGTTTTTCCGCAAAACGGGCATCTTCTTCCGGGTCAGAATGTTTCCTGACAATATGGGGAATACAATAATATCCACGGTTCGCGATGATGGAAGCCAGATTGGCCAGATGCAGAGGCGTGCATCCCATCTCCCCCTGCCCTATGGAAAGGGATATGCAGGATACCGAATTCCATCTTCCACTATACATCTTGCCATAATGCTCCGCTGTGGGCACGCGGCTGGCTCTCTCAGCAGGGAAATCACTGCCCAGTTTACTGCCGAATCCGAAACTGCCTACATAGTTTCTCCACACCGTGAACGAAGAATCGATGGATGGATATCTGGGATTATCCAGGATACGTCGGAAAAGGGCACAATAATAAGCATTGCACGACATCATCACCGATTGTCTCAAATCAATCGGGGAGGGGTGTGAATGACATCCCACGGTCAGACTGCCGACATGATAACCACTGGAACACGGAAACTTCGTTTCAGGGGTGACTACTCCTTCCTCGAGGGCGATAAGCCCGTTAACCAGTTTGAAAACGGAACCGGGCGGCTGAGTCGATGCCACAGCCCTGTTGAAAAGCGGCTTGAAGGGGTCGGAATTCAGTTGATGATAATGTTTTCCGATATCTCCGAGAACGGATACGTCTATGCCGGGACTGGATACCATAGTCAGTATTTCTCCCGTCGAAGGTTCGATGGCCACCACGGAACCGACCTTGTTTTTCATCAGATTTTCGACATAATTCTGAAGTTCTGCATCGATGGTAGTGACGACATTGATTCCCGGAACGGCGGCCGTATCACACTCCCCATTCCTGTACGGAGCCTTGATGACATTCATCGCATCGCGGAGAAAAATTTTGCATCCTTTCTTTCCCCTCAATTCCCTCTCGCAGGCCTCCTCTATCCCTGTCCGCCCTACATAGTCACCGGGACGGTATTCCGGATGGCGTTCTATATACTTTTCATCCACTTCCGTAACATAACCCAGCAGATTTCCGCCGGCATTGTACTCATATATTCTTTCGGTCCTCGGAGTTCCTGTGAAACCAGGGAATTTCTGCTGCGATTCCATAAACAGGGAATATCGTTCAGCAGATAGATGTCTGGCAAACGGCATCGTCTGAAACCCTATTCTCCTTCTATACTTTCTGAAGCGCCTGAACTCCGAATATACGAAGGATGTATCCAAATCAAGCATACGACATAATTCAAGCGTATCGAACTCCTTGACGTCTGCAGGGGTAACCATTATGTCGAAGGCATTCCTGTTACTGACTATCAGGCGTCCGTTCCTGTCAAAAATCTGTCCTCGGGGAGGATACAGGGTTTCATATCTGAAAGCATTGTTGTCCGCACTGAGTTTCAATTCGGTATTGATGAGTTGCAGATATACGAGCCGTCCGACAAGCAGGAAAAAGAGCAGAATGGTTCCCGCTACGAGCATCATCTTTCTATTATTATCGGAACCGATGTTCATCAGCGTCTTTTCTTATCCTGAACGAAAATGGCTATCAGGTAAACACAGACAGTATTGACAATAATGGAGACCACCACCCTCACCAAATCATTCAACGTCAGAGCCGTCGCCATCTTTTCAAGCAGCACATAGCTTATGAAAAACACCAGACTGACTGCAAGTGAGCACAAAAAGAATGCCCCCTGCCCCATATCCATAGGTGAAGGCATATCATAATAAGCGGTGTCATCTTTCCACGAACGTCTTTTGATAATGATGAGCCGCGGTATTGATGCGGCCACCAGAGCTGCGCTCCACAGTCCCGGGATACCCGACGAAAATACATCCACGACCAACCCCATAGTGAAAGCCACCAGCATACACTTGACGGAAGATGTTCCCCTCGCCAAACCCAGAATGACAAAGCATAACGGAGCAAGCATCACATATGTCGATATGGACAAAGACAGATTCAGCACTATCTGGAGAAAGACCAGAATCAGAACTATGGTAATGAAGCGTTTCCGTGTCATATCACATTTCCTCCATTAATCCGTTCAGTTCATCCTGTCCCTGAAAGCCGATGACATTCACATACCGGAGAGAATGAAAATTTTCAAATAAAGCTATCTCAAGTTCATAATTAATCCCGTCATTAAGGTATATGGAACTGATGGTACCTACCGGAATTCCATAGGGGAACATCGCAGAATATCCGCTCGTTATCAAAGTATCCCCCTCTGCTACTTCCGTATGGCGGGGGACGTCATATACCTTGACTTTAGCGGAACTGACTCCGTCCCAGGAAAGAGAGCCGAAGGTTCCGTTCTTCTTGAGAATCACACTGAACTTGCTGTCAATATCCAGCATCGAAACCACTTTCGAATAATGTCTTGTCGTCGTCTGAACATATCCGATGATTCCCCTGGAGGTGATAACCCCCATTCCCTCCGAGACTCCATCGCCGGCACCTTTGTTCAGAATCAAATAATTATGCTGCTTACCTGTGCTGTTGACGATGACAAGGGATGGAATCAGATGATAGTCATCCCCCAGCGAGAGGGTATCGGCAGGAATATGCACATTGTTCAGCATCTCCCTCAAAAAAAGATTCTCCTGCATCAGGTAAGCATTTTCCTGCGCCAAAGCGGAATTTGTCTGCTTCAAGGAAAACCAGTCAAGCACCCTTGCCCGCTTGTCCGAGACAAACGAGCCGAAAGAATCGGCCAGGTACATCATCCTGCTTTTCTGAACTATGCTTTTTTCATACACGGCATAAACGGAAATGGCCTCCAGAATAATGAAGACCAAAACCGCAAACAGAAAATATCCGCGAGAATTACGCACTGTCTTGAAGCCTTATCTAATCAGGAAAGGATATCTTTCTGTATTGTGCAGTGCCATACTGGTTCCACGAGCTACCGCCCTGAGGGGGTCCTCAGCTATATGGAACTGGATATTCATCGCTTCTGACAACCTCTTGCCCAGTCCGCGAAGCATCGCACCGCCACCGGAGAGGTAAATTCCCTTTTCGACTATATCCTGATACAGTTCGGGAGGAGTCATCTCAAGCACCTGCAGAATGGCGATTTCGATTTTCTCGATGGACTTGTTCAGACAATGGGCTATTTCACCGCTGGAAACCGCTATCTCCACAGGATGGGCCGTCATCATATTGGGCCCCTTGACAATATACGGTTCAGGAACTTCATCAAGTTCCGCAATGGCGGCACCCACTTTGATTTTAATCTGTTCGGAAGTGATTTCACCCACCTTTATATTGTGCTGCTGTCGCATATATTGCTGGATTTCAGAAGTAAACACATCCCCAGCCACACGTATGGACTGATTCACCACGATGCCGCCCAATGAGATTACCGCTATCTCCGTGGTACCACCGCCGATATCGACTATCATATTGCCGGTAGGCGCCTCCACATTCATCCCAATACCCATAGCAGCGGCCATAGGCTCGTAAATCATATATATTTCCTTGCCGCCTGCATGCTCGGAAGAGTCCCGCACCGCACGGATTTCCACCTCCGTACTCCCTTTCGGTATGCTTACCACCATCTTGATGTTGGGAGTGAAAAGAGTGTGCTTCTTGTTAATCATTTTCACAAAACCGCGAATCATCTGCTCGGCGGCATTGAAGTCAGCGATCACGCCGTCCCTGAGTGGCCTGATAGTCCGTATGTTGGGATTTGTACGATCGTGCATCCGTTTCGCGTTCTGACCGAATGCAATCGGTTTTTTGGAGTTTATGTCAAATGCCACGATGGATGGTTCGTCCACCACGATTTTGTCATCAACGAGAATCACCGTATTGGCTGTTCCCAAATCGATGGCCAATTCCTGCGTCAAAAACGAAAATGCCATAATTACTTGATTTTCTAATGTTTAAAATGCCTGACTCCTGTCATCACCATAGCCATATCATTGGCGTTGCAGTAATCTACGCTTTCAGAATCGCGGATAGAACCGCCAGGATGGATAACCGCACTGATTCCTGCTTCGTGAGCTATCTGGACACAGTCGGGGAAGGGGAAGAATGCATCGGAAGACATTACGGCTCCTTCGCACGAGAACCCGAATGAACGGGCTTTTCCTATGGCCTGCTTCAAAGAATCCACACGCGAAGTCTGTCCGACTCCGGAGGCGAGCAGACGCATATCTTTGGCAAGCACTATCGTATTGGATTTTGAATGTTTTACCAGAATATTGGCGAAGAGCATATCGTCTATCTCCTTCTGAGTCGGAGCCTTTGCGGTAACCGGCTTCAAGTCCTCGGCTTTTTCGATGACAGTATCCCTTTCCTGTACCAGAGCGCCCGAGAGCAAAGAACGGAATTTCTTTTCGGAGAGTTTCACTCCGGTGCTGTCCAGTATGATTCTATTCTTCTTGCATTCAAGAATCTCAAGAGCGGCAGCTTCATATCCGGGGGCGATAAGCACTTCGAAGAAAATCTTGTTCATCTCTTCCGCCGTAACGGCATCTATTACGCGATTGGTGACGATAATGCCTCCGAAAGCGGAAACCGGATCAGCGGCCAAAGCCTCTTTCCAAGCCTCAGTCAAAGAAGCGCGTACCGCACAGCCACAAGCATTGTTATGCTTGATAATCGCCACGGCCGTCTCCTTGAAATCCGCGATCAGTTCAAGAGCCGCCTCGATGTCGAGCAGGTTATTATAAGAAATCTCTTTACCGTGAATCTGTTTCGGAAGTGTATCGGCCGCTCCGAAATATCTGGCCTGCTGATGGGGATTTTCGCCATAGCGCAGATGCGAACTTTCGATTATACTCTCTGAAAATGAAGAAATCTCTCCAGTTCTGTTGAACCAGTTGAAAATGGCTGTATCATAATGCGAACTCGTCAGGAAAGCCTCGGCAGCGAATGCCCTGCGGTCCTCAAGTGAGGAATACCCTTTCTTTTCTTCGAGAAGTTTGAGCAGGGGTTCATAAGCGTTTTTCCCTGAAACGATAATAACATCGTTGAAATTTTTGGCTGCGGCCCTTATCAGGGAAATGCCGCCGATATCTATCTTCTCGATAATATCTTCCTGTGAGGCGCCTGATGCCACGGTCTCTTCGAAGGGATAGAGATCTACAATGACCA